>JAEZBP010000927.1 GCA_023427125.1 Pseudomonadota bacterium
ACCACTCGCTGAGCGCGCTCTGCCGCGTGCTCGCGCCCGGCCGGCCGACGCCGCAGCTCGCGCGCGATCGCGAGGCGCGCCGCGCGGCGAGCGAGCGGCTACGCCGCGAGGTCTGGATGTTCATGCAGATCCTCCGCGCCTTCATCGCGAAGGCGCAGGCCGGCGGCGGCGACCACGATCGCTGGGTGGGCGCGGCGAGCTTCCAGTTCGTGCGCGACTTCCTCTCGCACTTCCGCGCGATCGGCTACCAGCTCGTGCGCAGCAACGACTACGAGCGCCTCGACGCCTTCCTCGCGGCGCTCGGCGTCCTGCGCGACATCGATCTGCTCGAGGCGGGCCACCTCGAGGCCGCCGTCGACGAGTGCCGCCGCTTCTACACCTTCCTCGAGGAGCTCTTCACCGAGATCGGCAACCGCAAGGAGCTCGCCGGCGTCGCCTTCGACCGCAAGGACGCCACCGAGACGCTCAAGATCTATCTGGCTCGGTGAGCACCGGTCGACGCGGCTGGAGCGCAGGGGGATGATGCGGCCCATGAGCGACGACCACGTGCATCACGCCATCGACTACATCGAGATCTCCGTGCGCGAGGTCGACGAGGCCAAGCGCTTCTACGGCGCCGCGTTCGGGTGGACGTTCAACGACTACGGCCCCGACTATGCCGGCATCGCGGGGCGGAGCCGGGAGGTGGGCGGCCTCTGCAAGGGAGACGTCGTGCGCGGCGGCCCGCTGGTCGTCCTCTTCTCTGACGCGCTCGACGCATCGCTCGCGAGCGTTCGCGCCGCCGGCGGCACGATCACCCGGGAGCCCTTCGAGTTCCCCGGCGGGCGCCGCTTCCACTTCACCGATCCGAGCGGCAACGAGCTCGCCGTGTGGGCTACGAAGTGACGACCAGCGGCGAGACGAGCAGCACGACCGAATAGCCGATCGCGAGGCGATCGCCGGGGTTGCCGTAGGAGTGGCGCTGGTCGCCTCGGAACGCGACCACGTCGCCCTCCTCGACGAGGTAGCGCTCGCCGGAGGCGACGAGCTCGATCGCGCCGCGCTCGCAGGCGAGGTACTCGCGCGTGCCCGGCGTGTGCGGGACGCCCGTCATGCGCGCGCCGGGAGGGAGCTCGAAGCGATCGATCTCCGTGCCCGGCACCGGATCGGGCAGGAGCTTGCGCACGAGCACCGAACCTCGGTGCCGCTCCTTCAGCGACTCCTTGGGCCAGTGCCGCGCCGAGGCGCGAGGCGGCGCGAGCAGCTCCTCGAGCGAGACGCCGAGCGCCGCGCTCGCCGCGTGGAGCACTGCGAGCGTCGGGTTCGCCTGGCCCGACTCCAAGTTCGACCAGGTGGCGCGCGGCAGCGACGCGAGCTTCGCCATCTGCTGCTGCGTGCTGCCCCGCGCCTGTCGCAGCTGCTTGATGTTGGCGGCCAGCCGTCCCGGGAGATCCTCCTTCATCGCGCCACCCCGTCGGTGTTCTGCCAATCCATTGGCGGGATTGTCTGCTCTAGCGGCGCCGGGATCCACCCTCTCGTCACGAAGGGAAGGTGGTGACATGAAGCTCGAAGACCAGCGGGTGATCGTGACCGGCGCGAGCCGGGGGCTCGGCAGGGCGCTGTCGGAGGTGCTCGCCGCGCGGGGCGCCGAGGTCGTGATGGTGGCTCGGCGCGCCGGGCCGCTCGAGGAGGCGGCCGCGCCGCTCGTCGAGCAGGGATATCGAGTGCACACGCTGGCGGCCGACGTCGGCGAGAGGGACGCGGGGGCGCGCATCGCCGGCGCGGCGAGCGCGATGGCCGGCGCGATCGACGTCGTGATCCACAACGCGAGCACGCTCGGGCCGACCCCCCTCTCGGCGCTCGCGGACACCCGCGACGAGGACTTCGAGCAGGCCTTCGCCGTGAACGTGCTCGGCCCCTTCCGGCTGACGCGCGCGCTGGCCGGCGCGATGGTGCAGCGGGGTCGCGGCGTGATCGTGCACGTGAGCTCGGACGCCGCGGTCGAGGCCTACCCCAGCTGGGGTGCGTACGGCGCGTCGAAGGCCGCGCTCGATCACCTCTCGCGCACCTGGGCGGAGGAGCTGCGCGGCACCGGCGTGCGCGTGTTCAGCATCGATCCCGGCGAGATGGACACGGCGATGCACGCGGCGGCGATCCCGGACGCCGATCGCGCCTCGCTCGCGCGGCCGGAGGCGGTCGCCGCCGGCATCGTGCGCCTCCTGGAGGACGCGCCCTCGGGCTCGCGCGTGAAGGTGCCCTCGTGATGCTCGCAGCGCGCGAGCCGCGGGCCGATTCGCGCGAGCAGCGGATGCTCGTCGTCGATGTGGCGGCGGGCGAGCTCGCGGATGATCACGTCACCTCGATCGGCGCGCACGCGCGCCCGGGCGACGTGTGGGTCCTCAACGACTCGGGCACATTGCCCGCCTCTCTCGCGGGGCGCGTCGGCGAGCGCGCGGTGGAGCTGCGCTTGGCCGGCGAGCTGGCAAGCGCCCGCTGGCGCGCGGTGCTCTTCGGCGAGGGCAGCTGGCGCGACGACACCGATCGTCGGCCGGCGCCGCCGCCGGTCGCTCCGGGAGAGGTGATCCAGCTCGGCGGCGCGCTGCGAGCGCGGGTGGAGGC
>JAEZBP010001049.1 GCA_023427125.1 Pseudomonadota bacterium
CGACGAGCCCGAGCTCATGGTGTATATGGACGGGGACGGGGACGAGGGGGAGGTGGGGGAGGGGGAGGGGGCGCCCCCGCCGAACGCCACCCGCCCTGCGCCGGGCCGCGATCTCCCGCTCCTCGTCGTCGCGAGCTCGAACCCCACGACCCTCTCGATGCTCAGCGTCGCGCTCGGCGGCGCGGCCTACATCGAGCCGGCGCGCGACGCGATCGCCCTCCTCGACGGCCTCGGTCGGAACGACGCGGGCCTGCTCGTGCTCGACTGCAAGCGGCCGACGGTGCAGGTCGAGACCCTCCTCGCGCTCTCGCCCGAGCTGCCGGCCGGTCTGCGCGTCGTGCTCTTCGGCGAGCCCCGAGGGCTCGAGCGCCACCTCGAAGCGGCCGGCGCCGCGATGCCGGAGGCCTGGGTGTGCTGCGGCAGCGACGCGAGCGTCGACGATCTGGCGGCGGTCTGCCGCGTGCTGCTCGGATAGTCGCGTGGTACGCGTGCTCGCGTGACCGACCCGCCCTTCCCCAGCCCCGACGCGACCGCCAGCGGGCTCGACGGCGCCGGCTACCTCGCCGATCGAGCGACCGTGGTCGTGACGTGGCTCGCCGGCCAGCTCGGCCGGCCGCTCTTGATCGAGGGGCCGCCCGGCGTCGGCAAGACCGAGCTCGCGAAGGCCGTCGCGCGCGCCACCGGGAGGAGGCTGCTTCGTCTCTCTTGCTACGAGGGCCTCGACGAGTCGAAGGCGCTCTACGAGTGGGAGTACGGCAAGCAGATGCTCTACACGCAGCTCGTGCGCGACGCGCTCCGAGCGACGATGGAGGGCGTGCGCGATCTGAGCGAGGCGGTCGAGCGAGTGGCGCGCCACGAGGCCGCGTTCTTCCACGAGCGCTTCCTGCTCGAACGGCCGCTCCTCGCCGCGCTGCGGAGCGAGGCGCCGGTGGTGCTGCTGATCGACGAGGTGGATCGCGGCGATCCCGAGCTCGAGGCGATGCTGCTCGAGGTGCTGAGCGACTTCACCGTGTCGGTGCCGGAGCTCGGGACGCTCGAGGCGAAGAGCCGCCCCTTCGTCGTCCTCACCAGCAACGCCACGCGCGAGCTCACCGAGGCGCTGCGCCGGCGCTGCCTGCACCTCGTGCTCGACTTTCCGAGCGCCAAGCGCGAGCTCGACATCGTGCGGCGGCGCGTGCCGGAGGTCTCGAGCGCGCTCGGCGAGGCGCTCGTCCGCTTCGTGCACTCGGTGCGCGCGATGGAGCTGCGCAAGACGCCGAGCGTCTCCGAGACGCTCGACTGGGCGCGCGCGCTGGTGCTGCTCGGCGCGCCGGCCCTCGAGCCGGAGCTGGTGCGCGACACGCTCGGCGTGCTGCTCAAGCACAAGGAGGACGCCGAGGCGGTCGAGCGCGAGCTCGGCACGATCTTGCGACGAGGTCAGAACGCCGGCTGATCGAAGCCGGCGAGGAGCGTGCGGACCAGCGCCTCGTCGGTCAGCGGCTCGCCGCTCTCGGGCTTCTCGATGTCGAAGCGCAGCCACGGCCACATCGGGCCGCGGTTCTCGCAGCCGTGGGTCAGCGCGTGCGGCGTGCAGTACACGCGCACGTGGAAGTGATCGTCGTGAGGCGAGGCGTTCGAGGGCTCCTGCAGGACGTAGGCGGCTCGGACGATCGCGCGGGGATCTCGCTCGGTCGCCATCGCGTGGCGGAGCAGGCGCGACTTGACCCCGACGCTCACGAAGATCCACTGCACGGCCGCCTCTTCGTCGAGGACGAGGGTTCGCACGAACCACCAGTTGCGCGCGTCGTCGAAGAAGTAGAGCTCGCCGCCCGGCGCGCCCTCCGCTCGCTCGACCGCGTAGCCGAAGCGGTTGTAGGCGAGCCACCCGCGGCCCTCGCGCGAGCGGCCCGCGGGATCGGTCACGTAGAAGATCAGATCGGCGTCGAGCCCGGTGCGGTGGCTCCCGTGGCGCGGGTGGCGGCCGCCTCTCGGCCCCGACAGGTCCCCGACGCGCATGGGCGCGGTCCCGGGGAAGCGACGGCCCACCTCGGCGATCGCGCGCTCGAGCGCGCCGATCAGCCCGGGGGTGCCGAAGCGCGTGCTCTCTCCGGGCCGCGAGCGCACGTAGCCTTCACCGCGATCGGGGAGCGCGACGCCGCGATGGAGGAAGCCGGCGTTGGTGAGCCCGTAGGAGAGAGGCTCGTCCTCGGGGAGCGGGACGAAGGCGAGGCAGCCGCTGAGGAAGAGGACGGCGATGAGGGCGATCGCGGTGCGGTGCGCGCTCATGGGATCGGGATAACACGGGCGGCCGGCGGGCACGAGCGACCCGGGCGACCGCAAGGGTCTGCGAAGGCGGGCCTGAGCCCGATGCGCGGAGCCAGAAGAGGAGCCTGAGCGCCAAGAGGAGAACCACTTGACGAAGGGTGCGCCAGTCGTAAGACCCGGCTCCGCGATGGCCGACGACGCCAACGAACCGATGGATCAGCTCACCGCGCACCTCGATCGCGGCTGGGACCTCGTCTCGCGCGGCGACCTCGCCGGCGCCGTCGTCTCCGCCGAGAAGTCCCTCGAGCTGAACGAGGAGTCCCCCGAGGCCCACAACCTCCTCGGCTACATCCTCCAGGCGCAGGGGCGCGCCGAGGACGCCCTCGAGCACTACAAGCAGGCCCTCGAGATCGAGGAGGGCTACGTCGACGCCATGCTCAACGCGGCCGAGGTCCTCCTCCACCCGCTGCACGACTACGACGCGGCGATCAACATCGTCGACGACGCCCTCGACTGGCTCGAAGAAGACGAGATCGATCTCATCGCCGACGCCCTCCTGATCAAGGTGGACGTCCACCTCGCGCGCGAGGACCGCGAGGCCGCCAAGCGCGTCGTCGCCCTCCTGCCGAGCGGCCCCTTCGAGAGCCCGCAGCTCACCCTGTCCGTGGGCCGCGCGCGCTTCGAGGTCGGCGATCTCGAGGGCGCCGAGCCGCTGATCCGGCGGGCCACCGAGGCCGAGCCGCCGCTGGCCGACGCCTTCTACTACCTCGGCCTCCTCCTCGAGGCGAAGGGCGACCGCCGCGGCGCGCTCGTCGGGCTGCTCTCCGCGCGCGATCTCGATCTCGCCACGCCGCCGCCGCCGTGGGCCTTGCGCCACGATGAGTTCGAGCGGCGCGTCCAGGCTGCCCTCAACAAGCTCGGGCCCGAGCTCGCGCCGGTGGTCGAGGGCGCGCTGATCGTGGTGACCGATCTTCCGGGCGCGCAGGTCGTCGCCGAGGGCGTCGACCCGCGGATCGCGCTGATGCTCGACGACGTGACGCAGGAGCCGCCGAAGGTCGGACGCGTCTTCGTCTACCAGCGCAACGTCGAGCGCTTCGCCGGCGGCCTCCTCGACGTCGAGGAGGAGATC
>JAEZBP010001070.1 GCA_023427125.1 Pseudomonadota bacterium
CTCGCGGCCTGGGTCGAGCTGCCGGCCGCCCTCCTCTTCTCCAGCGGATACGCGGCCAACGTCGGCGCGCTCTCCGCGCTGCTCGATCGCGGCGACGTGGCGTTCAGCGATCGCCTGAACCACGCCAGCCTGATCGACGGCCTCCGCCTGAGCCGCGCGAGCGTTCACGTCTACGAGCACGGCGACGCCGACGACCTCGAGCGCCGGCTCCGCGATCACCGCGCCGAGGGGCGGCGGGCCTGGGTGGTGAGCGACACCGTCTTCTCCATGGACGGCGACCTCGCGCCGCTCGGGCGGCTGCGCCAGCTCTGCGACCGGTACGACGCCGGGCTCTTCCTCGACGAGGCTCACGCGCTCGGCGTGCTCGGGGACGGCCGCGGCCTCGCGCACCACCTCGGCGTGCGCGCCGACGCGCTCGTCGGGACCCTCGGCAAGTCCGCGGGGGTCGCCGCTGCGTTCGTCGCCGGCTCGAGCGAGCTGCGGACGCTCCTCGAGAACCGCGCGCGCAGCTACGTCTTCTCCACGGCCGTCCCGCCGTTCGTCGCCGCGATCATCGAGCAGGCGGTGAGCCTCGTGCGCGAGGCGGACGAGGCGAGGAGCCGCCTCTCCAAGCACGCCTCGGCGCTGCGCGGCGCCCTCGCGAGGCAGGGATGGAACGTCCCGCGCGACGGCGTGACACCGATCCTCCCCATCCGGGTCGGCGATCCGGCTCGCGCGATGGAGCTCTCGGCGCGCCTGCTCGAGCGGGGCTTCTTCGTGCAGGGGATCCGCCCTCCGACCGTGCCTCCGGGAACCAGCCGCCTGCGCCTCGTCCCGACCGCGGCCCACACGCACGAGCAAGTGGTCGCGCTCCTCGGCGCGTTCGCCGAGCTGGCCTCGTGACCCGCGTCCTCTTCATCTCGGGGACTGGCACCGGCGTCGGCAAGACCTGGGTCACCCGCGGGCTGGCCCGCGCGCTCGTGCGCCAAGGGGACAACGTCGCGGCGCTCAAGCCGATCGAGACCGGCTGCGATCCCGAGCCGGCTGACGCCAGAGCGATCGCGAGGGCCTGCGTGCGCCCCGAGCTGGCGAGCGGGGCGGGCCTCTACCGAGCGCGACCGCCGCTCGCGCCGTGGGCGGCCACGCTCGAGGGTGAGCCGCCGGCCTCTCTTCCGTCGATCGTCGCGGCGACGCGGGCGCTCTCTGGCTCGGCGGATATCGCGCTGATCGAGGGCGCCGGAGGTCTCCTGGTCCCTCTGGATGCGACCGCTGACATGGCCGATCTCGCGCTCGCCCTCGACGCCGAGCTGGTCCTGGTCGGCGAGGATCGCCTCGGCGTCCTCTCGCACGTCCTGAGCGCGGCGGCGGCGGCGAGCGCCCGCAACCTCCCCGTTGGCGCGGTGATCCTCACACGCCACTCCGCCGCCGACGCGAGTCGCCCGACCAACGCGCGGATCCTCGCCGAGCGCCTCGGCTGCCCGGTCGTGCCCTTCCCTGCTGCGCCCGACGACGACGAGCGGCTGGCCGACGCCGCGAGCGAAGCGCTCGCCGCGCTCAACCTGGCGCGCGCGCGTCGAGCAGCGCCATGATGCGCCGCACCTCGTAGAGCACCGGGACGACGATCCCGATGGCGCTCGGGTCCTCGCGCAGCCGCGCCACGAGCTCTGCGCTCGCGTTCATCTCCAGGCCCGCCCGCCGCAGGCGGATCGCGAAGCCCGCGTCCCAGAGCGCCCGCCGGCGTGCCACCACGCCCGGCGCGTCCTTGAGCGCTCCCGCCGAGGGCTCCCAGCGCGCGGCGACCAGCACGCGGAGCGCCCCTGCTCCGATCGCGTCGACCTCCATCATCGCCGGCAGCCCGCCGAGATCGAGATGAAAGACCTGGTGCGCGTACGACTGGACCGGCAGCGGCCGGATCCCCTGTCGCCACCACCGTGAGCACCAGGCTCCGACCGCGTGTCGCCCCGTCCCGCGTGGACCTTCGAGCTGCTCCCCGAGTCGCTCGAACGCCTCGCGCCACGCCGGGTCTGGGCGCTCGAGCAGCGGACGAAGGGCCGAGACGATCGACCACGCCCCGATCGCCAAGCCAGCGAGGACGCCCGCGAGGATGAGGAGTCGACTCTCGAGGCCGAGGTCGAGCACAGGCTCCGAGAGGAAGTACGCGACCGGCGGCACCGCCACCAACAGCCCGCCGATGGCGAGGATCATGGGGAGCACGCGAGCTCGCCGGGCACGGGTCTCTGGCGCGGGTTGCGTTTGAGCCGGCTCGGTCTGCGCTGCGGTGTCGCGAACCTCCCCGGGGTCCGCCTCGAGCCACGCCGCGCTCGGAATGAGACGCGCGTGGCAATTTCCGCAGCGCGTGTCAGGCGCTCGCGAGCGTGGCGCGCCGCAGATCGCGCACGCGATCGCGTCGGCCGCGCGGTGCTGCCATCTCGCCCAGAAGCGGGTGGCGTCGAAGGTCCAGCGTTGACAGTGGATCGCGGGCTCGCCGTTCGCTGACATCGGCATCGTTCCCGGCGTGTGGCTCGCGCGCAGCAAGCGGATCGGCTCCCCACCCAACGCGCGCGAGAAAGCCGCCAACCCGCGCGCGGCAGCGTCCCGGTGCTCGCGGAGCGCGCGGGTGCTCGTGTGGCAGAGGAGATGGACTCCGTGGGCGCCGAGCCGCGGATGGCCCAGCGCCGCGAGGGGGCCCCAAGCGCGCTCGGCAGCGACGCGCTGTTCGTGGCTCGGCGACGCCAAGAAGAAGGACGTCATCCGAATTGCCACGTAGTCCACGGGCGCCGACCTCGCGTACCGCGGAGCCAGGAGCGCCGGCACCGGCCCCATCGGCTGGGTCAGGTTTGCGACCCGCCCCTCCTCCCACAGCACCGCGTGTCCCTCCACGACGTGCGTCGACACGTGGGATGGTGTCAGCTGGAGCGTCTCCAGCTGATAGGTCCCTGGGGGATCGAACGGGCCCAACAGCTGTTGGGCATGCGGCCACCCGTGGTGATCCAGCCAACTCCACACGGTGGGGAAGGCGTACCGAGTGTCGGCCGTGAATGGCAGGCCGTGGGCGGCGCCGCAGGCCGGGCAGAACACCACACACTCGGGCCGGGGGAGGAAGACGTGCTGACAGCGGCCGCAGGCGTGCCAGGAGAGGAGTTCATCGCCGTGCGACATGCCCCCTTATCGCCCCCGCCCCTCGACCGTTGCCTCTCTACTCGAAGGCGGCGAGGCCGGTGATGTCCTGGCCCACGATCAGCGTGTGGATGTCGTGGGTGCCTTCGTACGTGTAGACCGTCTCGAGGTTCATCATGTGCCGGCCCACCGGGTACTCGTACATGATGCCGTTGGCGCCGAGGACGTCGCGGGCCATCCGCGCGATCTCGAGGGCGCTCGAGACGTTGTTCCGCTTGGCCAGCGAGATCTGCGCGGGGCGCACCTTGCCCGCCTCCTTCAGGCGGCCGAGCCGCAGGGTCAGCAGCTGCGCCTTCGTGATCTCGCTGAGCATGTGCACCAGCTTCTGCTGGACGAGCTGGTAGCCGGCGATCGGCCGCGAGAACTGCTTGCGGTCCTTCGCGTACTGGAGCGCGGTGTCGTAGCAGGACATCGCCGCGCCGATCGCGCCGAAGCAGATTCCGTATCGCGCCTGAGACAGGCACGAGAGCGGCCCGCGCATCCCGGAGACGTTCGGGAGGATCGCGTCGTCGCCGACCACGCAGTCCTCGAAGAAGAGCTCGCTCGTCACGCTGGCGCGGAGCGAGAACTTGTCCTCGATGCGGCGGGTCGAGAAGCCCTTCGTCCCGCGCGGGACGAGGAAGCCGTGCACCTTCTCTCCATCGAGGCGGGCCCACACGATGGCCACGTCGGCGACGCAGCCGTTGGTGATCCAGCGCTTGGTGCCGTTGATGCGGAAGCCGCCGCCGGGCAGGGACTCGGCGCGGGTGATCATGCCGGTCGGGTTGCTGCCGAAGTCGGGCTCGGTCAGGCCGAAGCAGCCGATCAGCTCGCCTTTGGCCATCCCGGGCAGCCAGCGCTCCTTCTGCGCGTCCGAGCCGAACGCGTGGATCGGGTACATGCAGAGCGAGCCCTGCACCGAGCAGAACGAGCGGATGCCGCTGTCGCCCCGCTCGAGCTCCTGCATCGCGAGGCCGTACGCGACGTCGCCCATGCCGGCGCAGCCGTAGCCCTCGAGGTTCGCGCCGAGCAGGCCGAGCTCGGCGAACTTCGGGATCAGGTGCTCGGGGAACGTGCCCGCCTGATAGTGCTTGCCGATGATCGGGACGAGCTCGTTCTCGACGAAGCGGCGCACGTTGTCGCGCACGAGCCGCTCTTCCTCGGTGAGCTCCTCGTCGAGCCCGTAGTAATCCACGCCGGCGAACGCCATGTCTCTCCTTGGCCCCCGGTTCGCTCCATACCCCGTGAGGGGAAGCTCGGTCCAGCGATCGGACACGCCTTGCCTCACACCTTCGGATGGGTATACTCCGCCTCCCTCACGGGGCTGTAGCTCAGCTGGGAGAGCGCTAGAATCGCACTCTAGAGGTCAGGGGTTCGATCCCCCTCAGCTCCACAAGTTCTCTTCTTCCCCAGTTCTTCACCCGCATCGAGGGGCCCGGCACACGCCGCGGCCCCTCTTTCGTTCCGTCGGCCTGTCGGGAGATACCGCTGCTCCGCTGCGCGTCGTGATCGGGTAGGCTGACCCGCATGGCCGAGCGGGATGACGGGCAGGGCGGTGACGAGGGGCGCAGTGGCGAGGCGAGCAAGGGGCGGCGCGACGCGACCTCCGAGCTGACCCTCGGGGACGTCGACTTCGATCCTGCCACCTCCGAGATCGAGCTCGAGGAGCTCGACGAGGGCGCCGAGGCGCCGCCGGTGCCGACGATGACGTTCGGCACGCCGGGCCTCGGCCGGCCCCGCAAGGAGAAGAAGAAGCGCGACGCGGTCTCGACGCTGAAGTCGGCGGTCGCGCCGCCGCTCCCCGACGAGGCGCCGGCCTCGCCTCGCTCGAGCGCGCCGCCCAAGACGCCCTCGAAG
>JAEZBP010001096.1 GCA_023427125.1 Pseudomonadota bacterium
CGCGTTCCCCGTCCCGCGCTCGCTCTCCATCCCCCACCACGCGATCCCGATCCCCGCGAGCATCGCGATCGCCCCGACCAGCGCCACGCTGCGCGCTTGCGGCGTATCGCGTTCCGGGATCTGCACCTCGATCGGCAACGCGCTCACTCCTTCCCGCCGAAGAGCTCGGCCGTCGTCGCCTCTGCGCGCGGGGAGTGGCAGCGGCGGCAGCGCGCCTCGTAGCTGTCGGTGGCGCCGACGAGCACGCGATCGCTCGTCGCCGACAGGCGCTGTGATCGGCCGGCCGGCGCGCCGCAGCGCATGCAGATCGCCAGCATCTTCGTCACGTACTCGGCGATCGCCATCAGCCGGGGCATCGGCTCGAACGGCCGCCCCGTGTAGTCCTGATCGAGCCCGGCGAGCACCACGCGCATGCCGCGGCCGGCCAGGCGCTCGGCGACGTCGACGATCCCCTCGTCGAAGAATTGCGCCTCGTCGATCCCGACGACACGCGTGTCGGAGCGGATGAGCCGCGCGAGCTCGTCCGACGAAGAGACCGGGTGCGCCTCGATGGTCGCGCGCGAGTGGCTCACGATCGCGCTCGCGTGGTAGCGATCGTCGATCGCCGGCTTGAACACTTCGAGTGGCTGGCGCGCGATCTGCGCGCGGCGCAGCCGCCGGATCAGCTCCTCGCTCTTGCCGCTGAACATCGGGCCGCAGATGACCTCGATCCAGCCCACCTCCGCGTGCATCACGTGCATCGCTCGCTCCGACCTGCCTCGCTCTCGCGCCCGTACGTAGGAGGGCTTCCGACTCGGCCCCACATACCGCGCCCGCCGGTCCCTTGTCGCGTCGAATCGGGTCGGGGAGGCGCGGGACGATCGAAAAACGCCTTTTGCCCGACCTCCCCCCTGTGCTAGCTTCTCGGGGTGGAAGTCGTTCTGCGCAAGGTCGGTCGGAAGCCTGGCCGCGCGGTCGTCGGCAGGCTCCTCCGGGCCCCGCGAAAGGGGAGCGTGCTCGTCATCGAGTTCCCCGACGGCCTCCACGAGTACGTCACCACCCCGGTGAAGCGCATCCTCCAGCTCTGCGGGCGCGACATCTACTACCTCCAGACCGCCAACAGCCGCTATCGGCTCGAGGTCCGGTCCGGCGAGGCGGTCGCGCTCGAGGCTCCCGCCGCTCGCTGAGGCTCCCGCCGCGGCCACGATCGACGGTCGCGATCTAACGACTGAGATCGAGCGCGCCCACCCGGCGCACGAGCTCGACCACCAGCGCCTCGATGGCCTCGAAAGCGCCGTCCTTGGGGCGCCCCGTGGACTCGTCGACGTAGAGCGCTCGGTTGATCTCGATCTGCAGCGCGTGCCAGCCCGCGGAGGGACGGCCGTAGTGCTGCGTCGACCACCCGCCGCGGTACGGATCGTCGTGGCGGACCACGAGGCCCGCTTCGCGGAAGTGGCGGTCCACCAGATCGATGAGGCGTGCGTCCGCCGTGCTGCGCCCTCTCGTGCCCGGCACGACATCGGCGCGCAGCGGACCGCCGCCCGGCGCGCGCGACATCGACGGCATCGAGTGCGCCGCCAGGAGCACCGCGTGCCCGAAGCGCTCCCGCTTGCGCTCGAGCTCGCGCTCGACCGCTGCGTGATAGGGCGCGTGGAAGCGCGCGAGCCGCTCCTCGAGCGCCGCGTAGGTCAGCGGCGCGCGCAGCGCCGGCAGCCCCTCGGTCGTCACGCGCCACACCACGCCGCGCGGCTGCACACCGCGCGGATCCGGATGGTCCGGCACCGTCGTCGGGTCGACGTCGTCGGGGGCGCGGTTCAGGTCCACCACGTAACGCGAGACCCGGGCCGCGAGCAGGCTCGCGCCGGCGCTCGGCGCGCGCGCGTACAGCTTGTCGACGTAGATGTCGCTGTCGCGCAGCACCACCTCGCTGGAGACAGCGAGCTCTTGCCGCACGGCCTCCGGCACCGCGAGCCCGGCGTGCGGCACCTCGACGAGCACCGGTGTCTCCGTCCCCGGTGGGGGCTGCGTGAGCGAGAAGATCTCCATGCGAGCGCCGATCGAGGCACGTAGCCGCGATCTCGATCCGGGCTACTTTCGTCGCGCGGGTCTCCGCGCGCTCTGGGTTGTCGCGCGGGCCTCCGCGCGCAGCGAGCTACTTCTTCTTCGGCGGAGGCGGGGGAGGGGGCGGAGTCTGCTGCTCGATCATCCACGCGTCGGTCGAGAGGAACTCCACTCCGTCCAGCTCCGTCTGGTCGGCCAGGTCCGGGTGATCGGTGACCACGCGCTTCACGCCCGCGGCCTTCGCGCTCGCGACCAGCGCCTCTTTCCAGGCCTCGGCGGCGAACTTCTTCTTGAGATCCACGACGTCGACGAGATCGCTGATGAGCTTCATCTGCGGCTCGAGCGCGTCCTTCTTGAAGGTCGGGTGCGCGCCGAGCATCGCGCGGACGCGCTCGAGGACCCAGGCCGAGGTCTTCTGCCTCCGCTTGGTGTTCCCCAGCACGCGGTTGACGACCGCCTCGGGCGCGAGCCCCGCACCGGCGACCGAAGCGTTCACGTAAACGTCGGGGGCAAGCAGGATCTCCACGCGTCCACCTCCTTCACGGCGAAGCCACCCTCCTATCCGCTCCCGATTGCGGGCGCAAGAGTCTCTGCGCGCCGCGGGCTCTCCTGCGTGATGACGCGCGCGGCCCGCCGTGCTCTCCTCGGCGCATGAGCGAGCGCGCTGCTTGGCCTCACCCGGCCTACGCGATCTACACGCCCCGCCTCGTGATCCGGTGCTGGGAGCGCGGCGACGTCGACGCGGTGCACGAGGCCATCCTCGCGAACGTCGCGGCGCTCGCCCCTTCGATGCCGTGGGTGGAGCACGAGCCGCTCGACCGCGCGGCGCGCCTCGAGCGGGTGCGGCGGAACCGCGGCCTCTTCGATCTCGGTGAGGACTTCCTCTATGGCGTCTTCGATGCGACGGACGGCCGCGTGCTCGGCGGCACCGGTCTTCATCCGCGAGTGAGCCCGGGCGCGCTCGAGATCGGCTATTGGATCGTGGCGGACCGCTGGGGTGAGGGCCTCGCGACCGAGGTCGCCGGCGCGCTGACGCGGGTCGGCTTCGAGACCATGCGCGCGGCCCGAATGGAGATCCGCGTCGACCCTGCGAACACGAGGAGCCAGGCGATCCCCCGCAAGCTCGGCTATCGCGAGGAGGGCACGCTGCGCGGCGTCGGCGAGCCGCGTGGAGGCAGCCGGGAGCGCGTCGATCTCACGGTCTTCGCGATGCTGCGCGGCGAGCTCGCGGAGAGCGCCGCTGCCGCGCTCCCGATCCGCACCGAGAGCTTCTGAGCTCCTTCCGCTACCATCGCCGGTATGACGCGTGCGAAGCGCTGCGTGATCGTCGCCTCAGGTGTGCTCGTGCTCGTGGCCTGCCACCGCGATGACCAAGACGATACGCCGCCGCCGCCCGCGCCGGTCTTCGCGCCGGCGGTCGCGCCCGTGCTCGCGCCGGTCGAGCCTCAGCCCTCCGATGAAAGAGTCGTCGACCTCACGATCTCCGAGGACAGCGAGCCGACGGCCCCGCTGGCGGCGGGCGGCTCTGTGGCCGCGCAGGCGAGGGCGTGCTCGATGCAGGGCGACAACGCCTGCGTCATCCGCGTCCTCGAGGGGCACGCACAGACCGAGGCCGAGCTCGCGATGCTCATCGAGGCCTACCGCGCACGCGGACAGACCGCCCAGGCGGTCGGTCACATGCGCGCCTACGTCGAGCGGTTCCCGGACACGCCGCGCGCGCGTGCCTACCGGACGATCATCGCCCGCAGCACTTGAGGGAGGCGCGGCGCTCGGCGGAGCGACCAGGATCTGAACGGCTCGCTCGGAGAGCGGAGGTGCGCCCACCGGAGATCGCGCCAGGTCGGCCTGCGAGTGCGGCCTCTCGACCGCGCGCGGGAGGCGGATGAGCCCTCGCGTTCGAGGCACGGACCTTGCGCTCCCGGCAGCGCCGTGGAGGTCTCGATGCGCCGTGCCTGGATCGTGGTCGTGGGAGTCGCGCTGGTCTCAGGCTGCGTCGAGGACGCCGCCCAAGGCTCGCCGGCGGAGCTGCGCACCTTGCGAGAGGCGGCCGCGCTCGGTGAGGCGCGCTTCGGCGTGCCGGCGTCGCTGACGCTCGCGGTCGGCTACACGGAGACGCGCTGGCAGCTGCCCGAGGGCGGCGAGCACGAGGGCCACGAGCACATGCCGAGCGTGGTCGGCGTGGGCGGGCTGCGGCCGTGGCTCGCGATCGATCCGGTCGGCCTCGCGGCGGAGGAGCTCGCGGTGGATCGCGAGGCGCTCGAGCGGGATCCGGCGCTCTCGCTGCTCGGCACCGCCGCGGTGCTGCGGGCGCTCGCGGAGGCGCGGGGCGCGGTGCCGGCGAGCGACGATCCGGGCGCGTGGGGCGAGGTGCTGGGCGACTACGCGGGGCTCGAGAGCGAGTCGGCCCGCGAGAGCTACCGCCACGAGGTGCTCGGCTGGATCGCGCGCGGCGTCGCGGCGATCGGCGCCGATGGCCAGGAGGTCGTCCTCCACGCCTCGCCCGTGCGCCTGCCCGAGACGATCGGCGCCGCGCGCGAGCACGGCGGCGCGGAGTACGCGCCTGCGCGCTGGGTCGCGTCGCCCAACTACAACAGCCGCGGCGGCACCAATATCGATCGCATCGTCATCCACACCACGCAGGGCTCTTACGCGGGCGCGATCAGCTGGTTCCAGAACCCTGACTCGGACGTCTCCGCGCACTACGTCATCCGCTCCTCGGACGGCGAGGTCACGCAGATGGTGCGCGAGGCCAACCGGGGCTGGCACGTCGGCACCTGGAACTCGCGCTCCATCGGCATCGAGCACGAGGGCTGGGTGGCCGATCCGGGGCGCTGGTACACCGACGCGATGTACCGCTCGAGCGCGGCGCTCACCCGGCACCTCTGCAACAAGTACGGCATCCCGATCGACCGCACCCACATCGTCGGGCACGTCGAGGCGCCCGGCGCCACGCACACCGATCCCGGCTCGGGCTGGGACTGGGATCGCTACCTGTCGCTCGTGCGCGGTGAGCCGCCCCGTCCCGCGTACGCCGCGAGCTACTCGGCGCAGAGCGCGCCGGCGGAGATGACCTCGGGCGAGCGCGCGGTCGCGTGGATCGAGTACCGCAACGACGGCGCGAACACCTGGTCGCTCGATCGCACGCGGCTCGGCACCGCGAGCCCCCGCGATCACGCGAGCCCCTTCTACGACGTCGAGAACTGGATCAGCAGCGGCCGGGCGTCGGGCCCCGATCACAGCGACTACGCCACGGGCCGTGTCGGCCGCTTCACGTTCATGATCACCGCGCCCGAGGTCACCTCCGACACGACGATCACCGATCACTTCCAGCCGGTCGAAGAGGGCGTGACCTGGTTCGGCCCCGAGTCGACGATCTCCGTGCTGGTGCACCCCAGGCCGGGCACCGGCCCGGTGGACGCCGACGGAGACGGGAGCCCGTCCGACGCGGACTGCGACGACGCGGACGCGAGCCGGCATCCAGGCGCGACCGAGCTCTGCGGCGACGGCATCGACGCCGACTGCGACGGGGTCGATCCGAGCTGCGAGCCCGCGACGCCCGACGCGGGCGCACGCGCGAGCGACGCCGGCCCCGAGCTGCCGAGCCCCGACGACGCGGGGACCCCGGTGGCCCCGAGCGATCCTGGCGGCGGGCGGGAGATGCTGACGGGCGGCTGCTCCTGCTCGGCCAGCGGCCCTTCGCGCGCCGAGCTGCCTGGAGGCGGCCCGCTCTTGCTGGTGGCGCTCGGCATGATCCTCGTCGTCCGACGCTCCGCGTGATTCTGCCGTCACGACCCTTGCCTCCTCGGTTGGCTCTCAACAGCGAGGTGCCCTCCTACCGGCCTCCTCGGTCGTTCCGAAACGTCGGGGAGGCCGCTTGCCGGCCTCCTCGGTCGTTCTGAGACGTCGGGGAGGCCGCCTGCCGGCCTCCTCGGTTGGCTCTGAACGGCGAGGTGCCCGCCTACCGGCTTCCTCGGTCGTTCCGAACGTCGGGGAGGCCGCCTGCCGGCCTCCTCGGTCGTTCTGAAACGTCGGGGAGGCCGCCTGCCGGCCTCCTCGGTCGTTCCGAGACGTCGGGGAGGCCGCCTGCCGGCCTCCTCGGTCGTTCTGAGGCGCTTTAGTTAGGCCCCTCGCTGGCCCCGCATGCGGGCGCGTACCGCTTCGGGATCCCACGCGCCTGCGGCCTCCTCAAGGCGGAGCCGGCGCTCGGCGGGGTCCATCGCGATGGCGGGCGCGCGGAGGGCGCGCTTGGTGTGGGCGTAGGCGGCGCGCGGGTGGTCGGCGAGGCGCGCGAGGCGCTCTCGCGAGACCGCGAGCGGATCGGCGGCGAGCTCGTCGACCAGGCCGAGCGCGAGCGCCTCGCTCGGCCCGAAGCGCTCGGCCCCGAGCAGCACGCGCTCGAGCGCCGCGCTCGGCACGCGATAGCGGAGCACCTCGAGCACGATCGGCGGGTACACCAGGCCGAGCGCGAGCGCGGTCATTCCCATCTTCACCTCTGCGCGATCGGAGAGGACCCGGTGGTCGCACGCGATCGCGAGCAGGCACCCGCCGGCGATCGCGTGGCCGTTGACGCAGGCGACCGTGGGCGCCGGGTGCAGGAAGAGCGCGCTCGCCGCCTCCTCCATCGCGTCGAGGAGCGCGCCGAGATCGCCGCCGAGCGCGTCCAGATCGAGCCCGGCGCTGAACGCGCTGCCCTCGCCGCGGATCAAGAGGGCGTCGCCGCCGGCCTCCGCGAGCTCGGCCGAGAAGCGGCGCAGCGACTCGAGCGTCAGGGTGTTCGGCCCGCGGCCGCGGAGGATGATCTCGCGCATCCCCCGGCCTCTATCACATGGCCGTCGGTGCGGTCTCGCGTGCCCTTGCCGCCCCTTGGGCAAGGGCAGGGGCAAGGGATCATGACGGCGGAGGCGTCCGCACCGCCCCGGATCCCATCGGCCTCGACGCGGCGCCGATCCGGATGCATCACCCGACCATGCGGCTGACGTTCCTCGGTGCGGCGGAAGAGGTCACCGGCTCGATGCTGAGGCTCGACGCCGAGTCCGGCTCGGTGCTGATCGACTGTGGGATGTTCCAGGGCCGGCGCCAGGAGTCGCGTCGCCGCAACCGGCAGCTGCCTCGCGAGGCGGTGCACGCGGACTCCGTGATCCTCACGCATGCGCACATCGACCACTCGGGGAACCTGCCGACCTTGGTGAAGGCCGGGTACCCGGGCTCGATCTACGCGACGCCGGCCACCCACGACCTCGCCACGTACATGCTGCGGGACGCGGCGCACATCCAAGAGGCCGACGCCGACTACCTCAACCGCAAGCACGCCCGCGATCCCGACCACGATCCGATCGAGCCGCTCTACGTCGACGCCGACGCCGTACGCGCGCTCGAGCGCTTCGTCGCGATCCCCTACCACCGGCGCTTCAGCCCGATCCCCGGCGTCGAGGCCATGTTCATCGACTCGGGCCACATCCTCGGCTCGGCGCAGGTCGTGCTCGACGTGAAGGAAGGCGGCACACAGCGCCGCATCGTGGTGACCGGCGATCTCGGCCGCGCGAAGCTGCCGATCCTGCGCGATCCGGAGATCCCGAAGGGGCCGCTCGACTACGTCGTGATGGAGAGCACCTACGGCGATCGCGTGCACGGACCGGCGGCGCGCATGCACGAGGACCTCGAGCGCGTCGTGCACCGCTCCATCGAGCGCGGCGGGAAGATCATCGTCCCCGCGTTCGCGGTCGGCCGCACGCAGGAGCTCCTCTACGTCCTGCACGACCTCCATCGGCGCGGGCGCGTGCCCGCGATCCCGGTCTTCGTGGACTCTCCGCTCGCGGTCGACGTGACCTCGGTGTTCCGCAAGCACTCCGAGATTTACGACGCCGACGCCCGCGCGTTCCTCGAGGATCGCGGCGACCTCTTCTCTTTCGAGGGGCTGAGGTTCTGCCGCTCGCGCGAGGAGTCGATGGCGATCAACGAGGTCGAGGGGCCGGCGATCATCATCTCCGCCGCGGGGATGTGCGAGGCAGGGCGGGTGCTCCACCACCTCCGCAACAAGGTCGAGGACGAGCGCAACACGATCCTCATCGTGGGCTGGATGGCGCAGCACACGCTGGGCCGCCGGCTCGTGGAGCGCCAGAAGCGCGTGCGCATCTGGGGCGTCGAGCGGGATCTGCGCGCGCGCGTCGAGGTGCTGAACGCCTTCAGCGCGCACGCCGACCGAGACGACCTCTTGGCGTTCGCCGAGGCGTGCGGCGCGTCCACCCGCAAGTTCTTCCTCGTGCACGGCGAGCCCGATCCGCAGCGCACGCTGGCCGCCGCGATGAAGCAGCGCGGCATGCGCGTCCACATCCCGCAGCGCAACGAGGCGGTCGAGCTCGAATGAGGGGTGCCGCCCTTGCCTCGCTCATGGAGAGACCCGGCGCACGCCGACGAGCGCGTGCTCGACGCTTCGCAGGCTCGGCACGCGCTCGGTCCGCCGATGAAGGCGCCGATCACGCCGCGCGCACCGGCACGATCGAGCGCGAGCAGGCAGGGCATCGCAAGGAGGCGGCGACACGACGTATGATGGTCCGATGCGTGTGCGACGAGTTCTCCTCTCCCGTGGGCTCGCGGTGCTCCTGCTCGCGCAGCTCGTCGCTCTGCCCGGCTGCGACGAGGGCGGCGGCGAGCCCGAGGACGGCGGGAGGCCGCCGACGGACGCCAGCCAGAGGCCCGACGACGGTGCGCTCGACGGTGCGCTCGACGGTGCGCTCGCGCCCTGCGCGGTGGATGTCGCTCCCGAGTACCTCGTCGACGACACGTTCTGGCAGTACTCCTACGTCACGAGCGAGACGCACGCGCCGCTCTTCATCATGAGCGCCGCGCCGGGCGTGGCCGACATCGCCGTCGGCGAGCACTACAGCCGGGAGGGCGTGTCGCTGTGCGCGGGAGAGAACCGCGTGCTGGTGCCCCTCGCCGACATCCCCGCGGGGGAGCACGAGACCACCGTGACGATCACGGCCGGCGGCGAGCCGAGCGCCCTCGCCTCCGTGCTCGTGAAGCGGCCGCCGCTCGGCGAGGGCAACGAGGTCAAGGTCGACCACTACCACCGCAGCGTGCTGGTGAACGGCGAGCCGTTCTACCCGTACGGCGCGGCGGTCTACAACTCCCGATCGCTCGAGGCCTACGCCGACGAGGGGTTCAACACGATCGTGCGCTGGGGCACCCGGTACGCCTCCTCCGACGGAAGCGTCTCGGTGACCGAGGCGGCGCAGAACGACTGGCTGCTCGAGACCGCCCACGGCCTCGGGCTCATGGTCATCGACCGGCTGGACGCGACTCGCGCGCCGTGGTCCTACGGGCCCGTCGACGAGGGGTTCGGCGCGAGGTTCGACAGCTGGGTCGAGAACGACGTCCCCGAGGCCCTCGCGGTCACGAGGAGCCACCCGGCGCTCCTCGCGCTGATGGGGCTGGACGAGCCGGAGCTGGGGGGGCGCGAGGAGTGGGCTCGGCGGGCGGTCGAGGCGTTCCAGATGCACGACCCCTACCACCCCGCGTTCAGCAACTACGCTCACGGCAAGGGCGTCACCGCCGAGCAGACGGCGAGTGAGGATCTCATCTCCGACTACATCTACTGGCGGCCGGTGGATCGGCGCGGGCGCTACATCGCGAGCCTGGTGCGCCAGACCGTCGAGTTCGCCCACGAGCAGCGCAAGCCCGCTTGGGTCATGCCCTTCAACGAGATGCACCTCGCCGCGTCGTACGTGCCCCTGACTCCGGCGGAGCAGCGCGCCAACACCTACCTGATGATGGCTCTGGGCGTGAGCGGAATATACTACTTCAACTGGCCGAGCCAGCATCGCGACACGGTCACGACCATCACGGAGCTGGCCGGCGAAGTGTCGGCGCTCGCGCCGGCGCTGCTGCGGCGCGCGCCCGCCCAGGTCACGACCACCGACGTCACCCCCTCCGGCGTCCTCGAGGCCGTGCTGGTGAGCCTGCGCACCATGCCCGACGGCACGCCCATCCTCCTGCTCGTCAACCTCGAAGACTACGCGATCGACCTCGACGTCCGCATGGCCTGGCTTCCGTCGGGTGCCCGCATCGAGAGCATGAACGGGCGAGGGCACGGCTCGTTGGCGCTCGAAGGTGGAGCGTTCAGCGAGCCTCTGGAGCCGCTCGCGACGCGGGCCTACCGGATCCGCGGAGCCACCATCTCGAGCAATCAGGTGCTCCGCACGATCGAGGTGAGTGAGGCTCACGATCCCGACGCCCACCACGTGACCAACCTGTTCGGCAACCCGGGCTTCGAGGACGACGACTACTGGCTCATCCGCGACGGGGACCCGGTGGAGTACGACACCGACGTGGTCTGGAGCGGCCGGCGGTCGCTGAAGATCACGCGGGAGAGCACGGACCTGCCGGCGGTCGTGGTGCGGTCGCCGACCTTCTCGCTCGAGCCGAACCACCGGTACTCGTACGGCGCCACGCGCCGGCACGATATCGTCGTTCCGCCCGAGGGCACGACGTGGGGCGGGTTCTCCGTCACGCTTCGAAGCCTCACCTCCGGCTTCAGCACCCCCATCGTCAGCAGCGGCGCGCGGAGCTTCGACTGGGAGACGGCGTATCAGGACTTCCGCACCTTCGAGGGCGCCCCGGAGGTGGAGCTCCAGATCCTGGATACGCTCAACGCCGGCACGGCGCGCGTGGATGACGTCTTTCTGTACGACCTCGGCCCCGTCCCGCCGGTGATGGGGGGCAAGAACCTCGTTCCGAACTCCAGCTTCGAGGTGGCGCGCCTGCCCGGGTGGCCGGATCGCTGGCAGCCGCGGAACTTCGATCCCCATATCCGGGGCATCTTCCTGGGTGACGCGGACGCGCCGTTCGCGCTCGACGGCTCGAACCCGCACAGCGGAGACGTGAGCTTGCGCGTCCACTGCGGCTCCAACTCGCTCGGGCTGGTCGGCTGGGTCGACTCCCACCCCCGCCGCAGCTGGTACGAGGGGATTCCGGTGACCGACGGGCAGACCTACGCGTTCTCGGTCTACCTCCGGGCCAATCAGAGCGACGTGAACGTCAGGGCCGAGCTCGACGGCATCGGCGCGGCCGACTTCGTCGTCGGGACCAGCTGGCAGCGCTACTCGTTCACCGGTGTCCGGCGGAACGGGGCCGTCCCCGACTACACCTACATCACCTTCACCAGCCTGCGCGGAGGCACCACGCTCTGGATCGACTCGGTTCAGCTCGAGCAGGGCGCGAGCGCGACGGCCTACGCCCGCGACGAGTACGTCCCCGACTATCCGTAGCCGTCGGCGCCGGCGTTCAGGGGCGAACGCTGGCGGATCCGCCGGTCCTTCACCCGGCTGGCCCGCGCGATCTTCGTCGCGACGCGGGCCGGCGCGATCGCAGCGCGGGTCGGGTCCTCCTCCAAGGGGCTCTCACTCCGGCGGGAGGCCGCCGAGCAGCGCGCGCATCTGCTCGACCGCCGGCACCGGCACGTCGGCGGCGCCCCACGCGCGGATCACCTGCTCGGCCATCTCTCTCGCGCGCGCCGTGTCGCCGGCGGCCAGCGCGCGCTGCGC
>JAEZBP010000035.1 GCA_023427125.1 Pseudomonadota bacterium
CCGCAGCGCCGCCCTCGAGGCGGCGTCTGCGTCTCTGCGGCCTGCCCTTTTCGGCGCGGCGGCGCGCGAACGCGATTGACTGCGCGCGGCGGGGGCCGGACGCCCGCCGCATGAAGTCGATGGCGAATGGGCTCGTGCGCTACGAGGTCGACGCGCACGGCGTGGCGACCGTCGAGCTCCACAATCCGCCGGCCAACGCCTACAGCGTCGCGATGATGCGAGACCTCGACGAGGCGATCCTCGAGGCGCGCTTCGACGACGCGGTCCACGTGATCCTGCTGACCGGCGCGGGGGAGAAGTTCTTCTGCGCGGGCGCCGACATCGCGATGCTCGGGGCGGTCACCCCGCGCTTCAAGTATTACTTCTGCCTCCACGCCAACGAGACGATGCTGCGCATCGAGAACACCGCGAAGCTCGTCATCGCGGCGCTCGAGGGCCACTCGGTCGGGGGCGGCCTCGAGATCGCGCTCGCGGCGGACCTGCGGGTCGCCGCGCGCGGCAGCGGCAAGATCGGCTTACCGGAGGTCGCGCTCGGCGTGCTCCCCGGCACCGGCGGCACCCAGCGGCTGACCCGCGTGCTCGGCAAGGCCCGCGCGATGGAGCTCATGTGCGAGGGCACGCTCATCGACTTCGATCGCGCGGCCGAGCTCGGCCTGGTCAACCACGTGTGGGAGCGCGAGGGCTTCCTCGATCGGGCGCGCGAGTATGCGCGCTCCTTCTGCCCGCCGAACAAGGCGTCGATGGCCGTCGGCTCGATCAAGCGCGCGGTCTCGGCCGGCGGCGAGATGTCGCTCGAGCACGGCCTCTCGCTCGAGCGCGAGCTCCAGCAGCGCCTCTTCGAGAGCGCCGACGCGGCCGAGGGCATCCGCGCGTACAACGAGAAGCGAAAGCCCGAGTTCTCGGGCCGGTGAGCGGTGGGCGCCTCGCGTCCTC
Source organism: Pseudomonadota bacterium (assembly GCA_023427125.1). GTDB lineage: Bacteria > Myxococcota_A > Polyangia > Polyangiales > Sandaracinaceae > JAEZBP01. Next base: position 934 of record JAEZBP010000035.1, read on the forward strand.
GCGTGGCAGGCTGCCCACACTGATTCTGGAGGAGCGATGACCCACGCAGTGATCGTCGATGCCCTGCGAACGCCGATCGGGAAGCACCGCGGCGCGCTGAGCGCCGTGCGCCCGGACGACATGGCCGCCGACCTGATCGCGGCGATGCTCGCGCGGCACGAGGGCGCGAGGGCGGATCTCGAGGAGATCATCCTCGGCAACACGAACCAGGCCGGCGAGGACAACCGCAACGTCGCGCGGATGGCCACGCTGCTCGCGGGGCTGCCCTACGAGGTCACGGGCGTCACCGTCAACCGCCTCTGCGCGAGCGGGCTCGAGGCGCTCGTCCAGGTCTCGCGCGCGATCGAGGTGGGCGACCTCGACGTGGCGATCGCCGGCGGCGTCGAGTCGATGACCCGCGCGCCCTACGTGATGCCGAAGGCCGACGAGCCCTTCCCGCGCCGCCCGCCGCCGGTCTACGACACCAGCCTCGGCTGGCGCTTCGAGAACCCGCGCATGAAGGAGCGCTTCCCGCTGATCTCGATGGGCGAGACGGCGGAGAACGTCGCCGCCGAGCACGGCGTCTCGCGCGCCGATCAAGACGCGTTCGCGCTCCAGAGCCACGCGAAGGCCGCCGCCGCGTGGGAGGCCGGGCGCTTCGCCGACGAGATCGTCCCGGTCGTCGTGCCGCCCGCGACGAAGAAGGACGCGCCCTCCCGCTTCGAGCGCGACGAGTCGGTGCGCACCGACACCACGCTCGAGAAGCTCGCGAAGCTCGCGCCGGTCTTCAAGAAGGACGGCAGCGTCACCGCGGGCAATTCCTCGCCGCTCAACGATGGCGCCGCGGCGCTCCTCGTGACGAGCGATCGCTGGGCCGACGAGCACGGCGTGAAGCCGCTCGCGCGGGTGGTCGCGCGGGCGGTCGCGGGCGTCCACCCGAACGTGATGGGCATCGGCCCGGTCCCCGCCGCGAAGAAGGCGCTCGCCAAGGCGGGCCTCCGCGCAGCCGACCTCGATCTGATCGAGCTCAACGAGGCCTTCGCCGCGCAGTCGCTCGCGTGCATCCGCGCGCTCGGGCTCGACGAGGCGCGGGTGAACGTCAACGGCGGCGCGATCGCGCTCGGCCACCCGATCGGGTGCAGCGGCGCGCGCATCGTCGCCACGCTGGTCCATGAGCTCCGGCGCCGCGGCGCCCGCTACGGCATGGCCACGCTCTGCATCGGCGTCGGTCAGGGCCTCGCCGTGATCGTCGAGCGCGCCGAATGACGGAAAAGGTCGTGGTCGCGGTCGTCGGCGCGGGCGGCTGGGTCAAGAACCACGTGCGCACCTTCGCGACCTTGCCAGGCGCGGAGCTCCGATACGTCTGCGATCGATCCGAGGCCGTGCGCGCGCAGGTCACCGCGCACTTCCCGGACGTCAGGCCGGTCGCCGAGCTCGAGCAGGTGCTCGCCGACACGGCTGTGCGCGCGATCGTGATCGCCGCCGACGCGCCCTCACACGAGGCGCTCGCCCGCGCGGCGCTCGAGGCGGGCCGCGACGTCTTCGTCGAGAAGCCGCTGACGCTCGCCGCCTCGACCAGCGCGGCGCTCTGCGAGATCGCCGAGGCGCGCTCGGCGATCCTGATGGTCGGCCACCTCCTCCTCTATCACCCCGCCATCGAGAAGCTGCGCGCGCTGATCGACGCCGGCGAGCTCGGCGACGTCCTCTATCTCACCAGCCAGCGCACCAACCTCGGCGTCGTGCGCCGTGACGAGAACGCGTGGTGGTCGCTCGCCCCGCACGACATCGCGGTCGCCAACTACCTGCTCGGCGCCAGCCCGGTCTCGGTCAGCGCCTCGGGCGGCACGTTCCTCCAGACCGAGCGCGGCATCGAGGACGTGGTCTTCGCGACGCTCAAGTATCCGGGAGGCAAGCTCGCGCACGTGCACGTGAGCTGGCTCGACCCGCACAAGACGCGCCGGCTCACGGTGGTCGGCAGCCGCAAGATGGCGGTCTTCGACGACACCTCGCCCGACCAGAAGCTCACGCTCTTCGACAAGGGCGTCGAGCTGCCGCCGCCCGCGCTCACGTACGCGGAGGGCGTGCGGCTGCGCACCGGGGACATCGTCGCGCCGGCGCTGCGGATGACCGAGCCGCTCAAGCGAGAGTGTGAGGACTTCCTCGAGGCGGTGCGCAGCCGCAAGCGGCCGCTCGCCGACGGCAAGAGCGGCTGGGAGGTCGTGCGGGTGCTCGAGGCAGGCGCGCGCTCGCTGGCCGAGGCCGGCCGCCGCGTGGACATCGGCCTATGAGCGTCGTCATCCACCCGACCGCGGTCGTCGACGAGGGCGCCGAGATCGGCGAGGGCACCTCGATCTGGCACTTCGTGCACGTCTCGAGCGGCGCGAAGATCGGCGCCGGCTGCTCGCTCGGGCAGAACGTCTTCGTCGCGCGCGGCGTGCGCCTCGGCGACGGCGTCCGCGTGCAGAACAACGTCTCGATCTACGAGGGCGTCGAGGTCGAGGACGGCGCGTTCCTCGGGCCGAGCTGCGTCTTCACGAACGTGACGAACCCGCGCTCGTTCGTCTCGCGCAAGCACGAGTACAGGCGCACGCGGGTGGGCCGCGGTGCGAGCGTCGGAGCCAACGCGGTCATCGTCTGTGGTCACGACCTCGGCGAGCACTGCTTCGTCGGCGCCGGCGCGGTCGTCACCAAGGACGTGCCGCCCTACGCGCTCGTGGTCGGCAACCCCGCGCGCCGCATCGGCTGGATGAGCCGCGCCGGCGTGCGCCTCCCCGAGGGGGAGGACGTCGCCTGCCCCGAGACGGGCGAGCGCTACCGCATCGAAGGAGATCGCTGCATGCCGGTGGACGGACCCGAGCGGAGCGAGGGGCCCATCCCGCTGCTCGATCTCGAGGCGCAGAACGGGCCGCTGCGCGCGGCGATCGAGATCGCGATCGCAGGGGTGGTCCACCGCAATCAGTTCATCATGGGCCCCGAGGTCGCCGCGCTCGAGAAGGAGCTGGCGCAGGCGATCGGCGTCGAGCACGCGATCGGCGTCTCGAGCGGCACCGACGCGCTGCTCGTCGCGCTGATGGCCCTCGACATCGGCCCGGGTGACGAGGTCATCACCACCCCGTTCTCTTTCTTCGCGACGGCCGGCGTGATCCACCGCGTCGGTGCCACGCCCGTCTTCGCCGACATCGACCCGGTCACGTTCAACCTCGATCCGTCGAAGGTCGCCGAGAAGGTCACGCCGCGCACGCGGGCCATCCTGCCGGTGCACCTCTTCGGTCAGCCCTGCGACATCGGGGCGCTCGAGCAGGCTGCGCCGGGCATCCCGATCGTCGAGGACGCCGCGCAGACGATCCTCGCGCCGACCTCGCGCGGGCCGGTGGGGGCGCTCGGCGCGCTGGCGTGCTTCTCGTTCTTCCCCTCGAAGAACCTCGGCGCCTTCGGCGACGGCGGCCTCGTGACGACGAACGACGCGGGCCTCGCCGAGAAGGTCCGGCGCCTGCGCGTCCACGGCTCGCACCCGAAGTACGTGCACGCGATGGTCGGCGGCAACTTCCGGCTCGACACGATCCAGGCGGCGGTGCTCCGCGTGAAGCTCCCGCACCTGGCGCGCTGGACCGACGCGCGCCGACAGAACGCCGCGCGCTACGACGCGCTCCTCGCCGGCCTCGTGACCACGCCTCCGCGCGTCGAGCCGGGCCACGTCTACAACCAGTACACCGTGCGCGCCGAGCGGCGCGACGCGCTCGCCAAGCACCTGAGCGCGCAGCAGATCGGCAACGCGATCTACTACCCGCTCGCGCTCCATCAGCAGGTGTGCTTCCGGCACCTCGGCCACGCGGAGGGCGACTTCCCGGAGGCCGAGCGCGCGTGCCGCGAGGTGATCTCCCTGCCGATCTACCCCGAGGTCGGCGAGACCCGCCAGAGGCGAGTCGCCGCGGCAATCGCGGACTTCTACCGCTGAGCGGCCGATGGAGCCGGCCGGTGATGGACCTACATCCGCGACACTGGCTACCGACCGCGATCGCGCCGTGCGGCGTGTGCTCTGGGTGGTCCTCGGGCTCAACCTGCTCGTGGCGGGGGGGAAGCTCGCCGTCGGCACGGCGGTGGGCGCGCTCTCGCTCGTGGCCGACGGCATCCACAGCCTGCTCGACGCGTCCAGCAACGTCGTGGGCCTCGTGGGGATCGCCGCCGCGGGCAAGCCGCCCGACGCCGAGCACCCCTACGGGCACCGGCGCTTCGAGACCATCGCGTCCGTCGTCATCGGCCTCTTGATCGCGGGAGGCCTGGTCGAGATCGTCCGGCGCGTGTGGGATGGCGTGACCGGCGAGCACGTCGCCCCGGAGGTGAGCTGGATCTCCATCGCGTTCGTGGCGCTCACCATCGCCGTCAACGGCTTCATCACCCGCTACGAGTCGCGGCGCGGCAAGGAGCTGCGCAGCTCCATCCTCATGGCGGACGCGGGCCACACCTTCAGCGACATGCTGGCGGCGGGCGCCGTCCTCGTGTCGTTCATCGCGGTCATGCTCGGCGTCGGCTGGGCCGATCTCGCCGCGGCGGCCATCGTCGCGGTCTTCATCGCGCGCACCGCCTGGGTGATCCTCGCGCAGAACCTCGGCGTCCTCGCCGATCATGCGGTGCTCGATCCGCGCGCGGTGCACGAGGTCGCGTGTCGCGTGCCCGGGGTCTACGGCGCGCACCGGATCCGCTCGCGCGGCCATCACGATCACGTGCACCTCGATCTCCACATCCATCTCGATCCCGCGCTGCCGCTCTCAC
>JAEZBP010000758.1 GCA_023427125.1 Pseudomonadota bacterium
CGGTCAAACTCCTACGCCTCTACAAGGCCGCCAACAGTCCTGCGGCGTCCCGTAGCGGCTGGTCGGCGCGAAGTATCCCGTAACCTGGTAGCCCCACGATCCATAGAACGGGTGCTCCATCACCGGCATCAGCTCGACGTGCGTGAACCCGAGCGCCTCCACGTGATCCGCGAGCCGCGGTGCCATCTCTCGATAGCCGAGCGCGCGGTTGCCCTCCTCCGGCACCCGCCGCCACGAGCCGAGGTGCACCTCGTAGATGGCGATCGGCGCCCCCTGCGCGTTCTTCCGCCCGCGCTCGCGCATCCAGTCGCCGTCCCCCCAGCGGTAGTCGAGGTCCCACACCACCGATGCGGTCTTCGGGGGTGTCTCGTGCCAGAGGCCGAAGGGATCGGCCTTGTCGACGCCGTATCCGCCGATGCGCGACTCGATGCGGTACTTGTAGCGCTCGCCACGATCGAGCCCGGGGACGAACGCGCTCCAGACGCCCGAGCTCTCGATGGGCGAGAGCTCCGTCGCCTCGGCGCCCCAGCCGTTCCAGTCGCCGACCACCCGCACCCGCTCGGCGTTGGGCGCCCACACGCTGAAGCGCACCCCGTCCGCGCCGCGCGCGTCGACGTCGAGGTGTGCGCCGAGCTTCTCGTAGAGCCTCGCGTGCGTGCCCTCGTTGAAGAGGTGGAGATCGGTGTCGCCGAGGAGGGCGGACGGATGATCGCGGTCGCTCATGTCGTCTCCATGTCGAGCAGGTCGAGGAGGCCGGAGAGCGGGATGGCCAGCCACTCCGGGCGGTTGTCGAGCTCGTAGCGGATCTCGTAGATGCACTTCTCGAGCAGGTGGAAGTCGAGCAGCGTCGCGAACGCGCTCTCCGCCGGAGGCACGAAGGGCTCGCCCTCCGAGGCCTCGCGCCACGCGCCGAGGAAGGAGGCGCCCACCCACTGCGACCACGCCCGCGCCCAGGGCGCGAGCCGCACCGCGTCCTCGGGCCGGATGCGCTCGCTGCGGAGCGCCGCCGCCGCTGCGTAGTCGTAGGAGCGCAGGATCCCCGCGACGTCCGCGAGCGGCGAGCGCTTGCGCCTCCGCTGGCCGAGCGAGCGCGCCGGCTCGCCCTCGAAGTCGATGAACACGAAGTCGCCGCCAGCCACGAGCACCTGCCCGAGGTGGAGGTCCCCGTGCGTCCGCACCCGCGCCGCCTCGATCTTGCGGCGGTGGATGCGTGCGAGCCGCGCGTCCAGCGCGCTGCGTCGATCGAGCGCGGCCTGCGCCACCGCGCGCGCGTCGTCGGGGAGCGAGTCGAGCCGCCTGCGCAGCGCCTGGAAGGTCGGCACCAGGAGGCCGCGCGCGGACTGATAGAGCGAGCGCTGGTGCAGCGTCGAGAAGGGCACCGGCACGAACGCCTCCTCGTCGGCCCGGCTGGCGAGGGCGCGGTGGAGCTCGGCGGTGCGAGCGCCCATCGCGCGCGCGATGCCCAGGTACGCGCCGATCGTGTCTCGCGCGCGCTCCGGGATCTCGAGCGCGGTCCGCGCGAAGATCGGGTGCGCGTCGATCGGCGCGCTCGTCACCTCGATGTTCTCCCAGACGCTGTCGAAGTAGCGCGAGAGCGCGTCGAGCGTCGAGGTCCAGGCGTCGCCCTGGTTCGGCACGAACTGCTGAAGCACCGCGAGCGCGCGCGCCGGACCGCGATCGGGCTCGTACCTCAGGCTGCCGCCGAGCTGCGGCACGTGCGCGAAGCGCACGCGCTCGGTGAGGAAGCTGCCGAGCTCGACCTCGGGGTGCTCGCCCTCCTCGAGCACACGGAAGATCTTGAGGACGAGCCGCTCGCCGAAGATGAGGTTCGTGTTGGTCTGCTCGGCCGTGCCGAGCTGCGGCGGGAGCTCGGACCGGCGGCGCTCGCGCCCGGCGCGCGCGGTCAGCTCGCGGTCCACCAGCGAGGGGAGCGCCTTCGTGAGCCTCGTCTTCACGCTCCCGTTGCGCCCCTTGAGCGTCCGCCGCTCCAGCACGAGCGCGAGGAGCTGCTCCGCGAACGCCTCGCTCGCGGAGCCGTCGTAGACCACGCCCTCCTGGTCCCCATGCGCGAGCTCCGCGATCAGCGCGCCGGGCGCGCTCCAGCGCAGGTGGTCGGCCCGCTCGCCCGCCGCGAACGAGAGCGGCACCACGTAGAGCTCCGGATCGCCCTCCGCGTAGCGCGCCTCGGCGAGCGCGATCCGCTCGGTCCCGGCGACGAGGACGTCGCGCAGGCTCACTCCCGTGAGGCGCCTCGACTTGCCGCGGAACCACCGGCGGTTGGGCATCCAACGGGCGAGGGCGCGCTCGAGCCGCGCCCTCGGCCCCCGCTCCTCGAGCACGCTCGTCCAGCCGCTCTTCTTGCTCGTGATCGAGGGCAGCCCCTGCTCGTCCCGCTCCTCGGCCGTCTGCGTGAGCAGGAACCAGTAGAAGCCGTAGGGCCCGACGGTCAGCAGGTAGGGCAGCTCGCCGATCCGCGGGAACGCCGCGCCGCCGAAGAGCTCCACCGGCACCGCCCCGGCGTGCGCCGACAGATCGAGCTCCACGTACTGGCTGTAGCGGCTGAGGTTGGCGACGATCAGGATGCGCGTGCGCTCGTCGTGCCGGAAGAACGCGAGCACCTTCCCGTTGTCGGGGGTGAGGAGCTCGACCTCCCCTCGCCCGAAGACCTGGTGGCTCTTTCGGAGGCTGATGATGCGCTTCGTCCACCAGAGCAGCGACTCGTGGTTGTTCTGCTGTGCCTCGACGTTGATCGTGGAGTGGTGGTACTCGGGGTCGATGATGATCGGCAGGTACAGCTTCTGCGGGTTCGCCGACGAGAAGCCCGCGTTGCGCTCGCCGCTCCACTGCATCGGCGTCCGCACGGCGTCGCGGTCACCGAGGTAGATGTTGTCGCCCATCCCGACCTCGTCGCCGTAGTAGAGGACGGGGGTCCCCGGCATCGAGAGGAGCAGCGCCGTCATCAGCTCGACGCGCGAGCGCGTCTTCATCAGCGGCGCGAGCCGGCGCCGGATGCCGAGGTTGACCCGCATCTGCGGATCGTCGGCGTAGACCTTGTACATGAAATCGCGATCTTCGTCGGTCACCATCTCGAGCGTGAGCTCGTCATGGTTCCGCAGGAAGACCGCCCACTGACAGCTCTCGGGGATCGCCGGCGTTTGCTGGAGGATATCGATGACTGGAAAGCTGCTCTCGAGCTGGATCGCCATGAACATCCGCGGCATCAGCGGGAAGTGGAAGTTCATGTGGCACTCCTCGCCGTCGCCGAAGTAGGCGGCGGCGTCCTCCGGCCACTGGTTGGCCTCGGCGAGGAGCATGCGGTTCGCGAACTTGCGATCGATGTGCGCGCGCAGCTCGCGGAGGAAGGCGTGCGTCTCGGGGAGGTTCTCGCAGTTCGTGCCCTCTCGCTCGTAGAGATAGGGGATGGCGTCGAGGCGCATGCCGTCCACCCCCAGCTCGAGCCAGAAGTCGCAGATGTCGAGGATCGCACGCCGGACCTCGGGGTTGTCGAAGTTCAGGTCCGGCTGGTGACTGTAGAAGCGATGCCAGAAGTACGCGTGAGCCACCGGGTCCCATGTCCAGTTGCTGGTCTCGTAGTCCTGGAAGATGATGCGGGCGTCGGCGTAGCGGCGCGGATCGTCGCTCCACACGTAGAAGTTGCGAAAGCGGCTGCCCGGCGGGCTGTGTCGCGCGCGCACGAACCACGGGTGCTGGTCCGAGGTGTGGTTGATGACGAGCTCGGTAATCACGCGGATCCCGCGGCGGTGGGCCTCCTTCAGCAGGCGCTTGAAGTCCCGCAGGTTGCCGTAGATCGGGCTGACCAGCCGGTAGTCGGCGATGTCGTAGCCCCCGTCCCGCAGAGGCGACGGGTAGAACGGAAGGATCCAGATCGCGGTCGCGCCGAGGTCCTGCACGTAGTCGAGCTTCGAGACCAGACCGGGGAAGTCGCCTACGCCGTCCGCGTTGCTGTCGAAGAACGCGCGCACCGGCACCTCGTAGATGATCGCGTCCTTGAACCAGAGCGGATCATCGGCGAGGAGGGGCGATTCTTCGTCACGTTCAGCCATGTCGCGCGTATCGAGCTCTCAGAGGTAGTAGTCGAAGTCGCTCTCGCTGCGGACGTGCCGGCGGAGCGCGAAGACGTGTGCGGGCATCGCCGCGGGATCGAGCTCGACGTAGTTGCGAGCGCCGGAGAAGAGGTAGCGGCCGCCGCCCAGCAGATCGTGGGCCTGGTAGGTCTCGTCGTGCCCGATGCCGAGCGGCTCGAGCGTGAGATCGATCCACCCTCCCTGCCGGTGGTGCGCGTCCATGCTGACGACGCAGAGGATCACGTCGTCGCCGGCGCGCTTGCTGTAGCAGAGGAGCCGATCGTTCTCGCTGCGGTGGAAGGTGAGGGTGTCGTTGCGCTGGAGCGCGGGGTGCGCGTGGCGGATCGTGTTGAGGGTCGTGATGACCGGGCGGAGGCTGCGCGGCGAGTCGAGATCCCACGCCTTGATCTCGTACTTCTCGTTCTCGGCGTACTCGCCCGAGCCCTCGCGCGGCGTGCGCTCCATGAGCTCGAAAGCGGGCCCGTAGATGCCGTAGTGGCTCGAGAGCGTGCCGGCGAGGACGAGGCGGGCGAGGAACACCGGCCGGCCGCCGGCGACCAGGTCGTCGGGGAGGATGTCGGGCGTGTTCGGCCAGAGGCTCGGCCGGAAGTACTCGCGCACCTCCGTGCGCGTGAGCTCCTCGAGATAGGCGCGGAGCTCGCGCGGCGTGTGGCGCCACGTGAAATAGGTGTAGCCCTGGCTGAAGCCCGCGCGGGCCAGCGCGTACTTGAGCTTCGGCCGCGTGAAGGCCTCCGAGAGGAAGGTCGCCTCCGGATGGCGCGCCCGCACCGACGCGAGGCACCACTCCCAGAACGCGAGCGGCTTGGTGTGGGGGTTGTCGACGCGGAAGACCGTGACGCCGCGCTCGATCCAGAACAGGAAGACATCGCGGAGCGCGATCCAGAGGCTCTCCCAGTCCTCCGACTCGAAGTCGAAGGGGTAGACGTCCTGGTACTTCTTCGGCGGGTTCTCGGCGTACTGGATCGTCCCGTCGGGTCGGTGACGGAACCAGCTCGGGTGCTCGCGCACCCACGGGTGATCGGGAGAGGCCTGGAACGCGACGTCGAGCGCCACGCGGAGCCCGTGCTCGCCGGCCTTCCGCACGAAGCGAGCGAAGTCCTCCAGCGTGCCGAGCGCCGGGTGCACCGCCGTGTGCCCGCCCTCGGCGGCGCCGATCGCCCAGGGGCTCCCGGGATCGCCCGCGCGGGCCACCGGCGCGTTGTCCGCGCCCTTCCGGAAGCGCGCGCCGATCGGGTGGATCGGCGGCAGGTAGATGACGTCGAAGCCCATCGACGCCACGTAGGGGAGCCACTCCGCCGCGGTCGCGAACGTGCCGTGCTCGCGGTCCTCGCCGGTCGAGCGCGGGAAGAGCTCGTACCAGGACGCGAAGCGCGCATGCGCCGGCTCGACGAGCACCGAGACGCGCTCGCTCGTGGTGGCGTGCGCGCGATCCGGGTAGCGATCACAGAGCGCGAAGAGCCCATCGGCGAGCGCCGCCGGCACGCGCTCGTCCGGTTGCGCCGAGCCCTCCCCGATCACGTCGGCCGCGTCGCGCAAGGTGCGCGCGTCGTCCTCGTGATCGTGCTCCGCGCGCGCGGCGGCGCCGCGGATCAGCTCGGCGCCGATCTTCAGATCGACGTCGTCGACCTCGCCCACCGCCGCCTTGCGGGCGAGCCCCGCGCGCCACGAGCCGAGCGCGTCGACCCAGCCGACGACCTCGAGCTCCCAGACCCCGAGCGCGTCGAGCGTGAGCGCCGCGCGATACGCGTCGTTGCCCTCCGACGCGAGCGGGCGCTCGACCCACGCCGCCTCGCCCGGCCGACGCGATCGCAGCGCCCCCGCGATCCGCTCGTGTCCGTCACAGACGAGGTCGGCGCGCACGACCAGGAGGTCGCCCTCGCAGCGCTTCACGGGCACGCGCCCCCCCGCGATCGAGGGTGTGACACTCGCGACCGTCACGCGGCGGCGACCATCGGCGGGCAGCGTTACATCGGCGACCGTGCGCGTACGCCCGTCGCCGCGCGCAGAGACGCGCTGGGCTCGTTCGAGCTCCCCCATGCTGCCGTACAAAGGCCCGCGGACGGTGCCGTCAAGTCGTCCGCGTGGCGCGCTGTCGCAGCTGACTCACCGAACGCCGTTCCGAGGAAGGGGGGATCGCGAACGGCCCCTCACTCCGCGGCTGCGGCGCGGGGCGGCTCCTCGTGGCGCAGGCGCGCCTTGGGCGGGCCCGCCCGCCGGATGCGCGCGTTCTCGCGCTCGGTCGCGCGCCGCTTGCCGAGCGCGAGCTGCGCGC
>JAEZBP010000768.1 GCA_023427125.1 Pseudomonadota bacterium
GCGCGCGCCCGACCAACACAGCGCGCTCGCGCAGCGCGCGCCCAGCCAACACAGCGCGCTCGCGACGCGCGCGCCCAGACACAGCGCGCTCGCGAAGCGCGCGCCAAGCAACTCAATCCAGGGCGCCGAGGTGGGCTTCGTACTCGGCGGCGTCCATCAGCGAGTCGAGCTCGCCGAGGGAGCTGGCCTCGAGGACGACCATCCAGCCCTTGTCGTAGGGGGAGTCGTTGACGAGCTCGGGCTGATCCTCGAGCGCGTCGTTCACCTCGACGATGGTGCCGGAGATCGGCGCGAAGAGCTCGCTCACCGTCTTGACGGACTCGATGTCGCCGAAGCGATCGTGCGCGTTGACGTCGTCGCCGACCGAGGGGAGATCGATGAGGGTCACGTCGCCGAGCTGCTCGACGGCGTAGGCGGTGACGCCGATGCGCACCTTGCCCCCGTCCTCGACGCGGGCCCACTCGTGATCCTTCGTGTACTTCAGGTCGCTCGGATACTGGGCCATCTCCCTCACCGCCTCTTGTAGAACGGGGTCTTCACAACCACGGCGTCGACGACCTTGTCGCGGATCGAGACGCCGAGGACAGTGCCCGGCGCCGCGAGCGCGGTGGGCACGTAGCCGAGGCCGATGTTCTTGCCGACCGTGGGCCCCGGCGAGCCGCTGGTCACCGTGCCGACCGTGGCGCCCGAGCGATCGACGATCGGGTAGCCGTGCCGCGCGATGCCGCGGCCGGTCATCTCGAGGCCGACGAGCTTGCGGCTCGGGCCCTCGGCCTTGATGCGCTCGAGCGCCTCGCGCCCGAGGAAGTCGTGGTCGAGCTTGACCACCCAGCCGAGGCCCGCCTCGTAGGGGTTGGTCGTCTCGTCGATGTCGTTGCCGTAGAGCGAGAGGGCCGCCTCGAGCCGCAGGGTGTCGCGCGCGCCGAGGCCCGCCGGCGCGATGCCGTGCTTGGCGCCGGCCTCGAGCAAGCGCGCCCAGAGGCGCGGCGCGTCGGCGTTCGTGCAGAAGAGCTCGAAGCCGTCCTCGCCCGTGTAGCCGGTGCGCGCGGCGATCACGCGGATCCCGGAGAGCTCCGCCGCGGTCAGGGAGAAGGGCTTGAGCTCGAGCAGCTCGCTCGGCGCGCCCGCGTCCTTCGCGATCGCGACGGCGGCCGGGCCCTGCAGCGCGAGCAGCGCGGTGTCGTCGCTCTGATCCGCGAAGTCCGCGCGTCCTCCCGCAGCCGTGGCACTGGCGACGGCGCGAGCGAAGTGCGGCGCGATCTTGTCGCGGTTCGACGCGTTGCAGACGACGAGGACCTCCTCGTCGCCCGCGCGGTAGATGATCAGGTCGTCGAGGATCGTGCCGCGCTCGTTGCACGCCACGGTGTACTTCGCGCGCCCGACCTCGAGGTCGAGGACGGCGTTCGAGACGAGCGACGAGACCACCGACATCGCGTCCGGTCCGCGCAGCCAGAGCTCGCCCATGTGCGAGACGTCGAAGAGCCCGGCGCGCTCGCGCACCGCCTGGTGCTCCTTGACGACGCCCTCGTACTGGACGGGCATCTCGTAGCCGGCGAAGGGGACGAGGCGGGCGCTCAGCGCGCGGTGCGCGTCGTAGAGGGGTGTGCGCTTCAGCGGCTCGGTCACGGCGGGCGGACCATACTCGGCGCTCTCCTGGCGTTCAAGGGCCGTAGGGGGCACGCGACGTGCAGGCCACGCGCCCTCATGGGGATCTGGATCAAGGCTTTCCTCTGGATCGCGATCGTGCTGCTGCCGGGCGGGATCCTGCTGGTCCCGGTGCTCATCGGCTTTCACGAGCGCGACCGCCGGAAGCGCCTCCGCGCGCCCCGAGCGTGACATTCGCTTCCGATCCGTGCCGATGGCTCACGGTGCCGCGACCAACTTTCTTCGCGGGAGCGCGCAACGACCGCGGATCACCTCCGATAAGCGCCTCGGAGGTTGAAGATGGACGTTCTGATTCTCTGCTATCGCGATGAGCCGCTTCGAGAGTTCGCGGTCGCCGGCGCGGCGATGGAGGTGGGGCGAGCGCCGGGGTGCGACATCGTGGTGCACGACCCGGACGTGAGGGATCGGCACCTCCTGGTGCAGGCGCGCTCGGGATCGGTGCTCGTGCACGAGCTCGGCGCGCGGCGCGGGGAGTGGCGGCCGCTCGCCCCCAACGATCCGCTCAAGATCGGGCGCTGGCACTCGCTGGTGCGCATCCCCGATGCGCCGACGCGGCCACGCACGTTCAGCGGGGCGACCGAGCCGCTCGCCCACGACTGGCTTCGTGGGTCGGGGCTCAGCCTCATCGTGGGCCGCGGCAGCGAGGCGAGGCGCCTGTCCCTCGAGGACGCGCCGGTGTCGATCGGCTCGGCGCCCGACAACGATCTCGTGCTGCGCGATCGGGCCGTCAGCGGCCGGCACTGCCGGCTCGAGCCGAGCGAGCGGGGCTGGCGCCTGCGCGACCTCGGCAGCCGCAACGGATCGTTCGTCGACGGAGTGCCGGTCACGCTGGCGAGGATCGAGCCGGGATCGACGATCCGGATCGGCCGCACCGACCTGCGCCTCTGCGCGCGGAACGGCAAGGCGCACGGCGACATCGTCGCGAGCTCGCCGGCCATGCGCGACACGCTCGTCAAGGTCGAGAAGTACGCCAAGCTCAAGTGGCCGATCTTGATCGGCGGCGAGAGCGGCACCGGCAAGGAGGGCATCGCGCGCGCGCTGCACGCGATGGGGCCGCGGGCGTCGATGCCCTTCGTGGCGATCAACGCCGGCGGGATGCCCCGCTCGCTGGTCGAGAGCGAGCTCTTCGGGCACGAGAAGGGCGCCTTCACCGGCGCGAGCGCCGAGCACCGCGGCGTCTTCGAGCAGGCCCACGGCGGGACGCTCTTCCTCGACGAGATCGGCGAGCTCCCGCTCGATCTGCAGGCGCGTCTGCTGCGGGTGCTCGAGAGCTGGGAGGTGCGCCGCGTGGGCGCGGAGCGCGCGGTGAAGGTGGACGTGCGGCTCGTCTGCGCGTCGCATCGGGATCTGCGCGCGATGGTTCGAGAGGGGACCTTGCGCAAGGACCTCTACCATCGCATCGCGATCCTGGTCATCGAGGTGCCGCCGCTGCGCGAGCGGCCCGAGGACATCGAGCCGCTCGCGGAGTGCTTCCTCGCGCGCGACGTCGAGCAGCTCGGGCCCCGGCGCTTCTCGGAGCCGGCGATCGCGAGGCTGCTCGCCTACGACTGGCCGGGCAACGCGCGCGAGCTGCGCAACCTCGTCCTGCGAGCCGCGGCGGGCTCGCCGGGGACGTGGATCAGCGCGGAGGACGTGGAGCAGGCGTTCCGCGAGGCGGGCTGTCAGGCCGGCGATCCGACCGAGGCGCAGCTCGAGCGCGTGCTCGAGATGCACCGCGGCAACCTCACGGCGGCCGCGCGGAGCCTCGGGCTCGCGCGCTCGACGCTGAGCGACCGGCTCCGGATCGCGCGTGAGCGCGCGAAGTATCGGCGGGGCGAGGAGTAGTCGCTATCGGCCGAGCCAGATGCGGCGGGTGCGGCGCGCGCGGCGGCGGCGGAGATCGAGGAGATCCTTGGCGACGCCGGCGACGCGCGAGAGGCCGGTGGACTTCGAGACGCCGGCCCGGCGCGGGCGGCACGCGATGGTCACCGTGCGGGTCGAGAGCCCCGCGGCGAGCGCGCGGATCGGGAGCTCGAAGTTGAGGAAGAACGTGTCGGGCGGCAGCTCGGCAGGGACGAAGAGGCTCTTGCGGATCAGGTAGGGGCCGTCGCTCCGCAGGCGCACGCCGTGGACGAGCGTGATGAGCGCGCGGACGCCGGCCGAGAGGATCGTGCGATCGAGGCCGTCGTCGCGGTGGTCGTAGACGCTGAGGACGAGATCGGTCGCGCCGTCCGCGGCCGCGCGCAGCGTGCCGATCGCCGCCGGCTCGATCTGTCCGTCGGCGGGGAGGAAGGTGATCCACGTGCCCGAGGCGAGGCGGACGCCGCTCTTGAGCGCGGCGCCGATGCCGCGGTTCGTCTCGTGGCGGAGCGCTCGGTGGGGGAAGCCGGCGAGGGCGGCCTCGGCGCTCTCGAGCGTGCGATCGCGCGAGCCGTCGTCGATGAAGATGATCTCGGCGTCGGGCTCGTGAGCGCGCAGCCACTCCATCAGCTCGGCGAGCACGGCCGCGACGTTCTCTTCTTCGTCGAACGCGAAGACGATGACCGAGAGGGATGGCATCGGGGAGCTCACGCCGGGCGCTCGCGGAGGATGCGGGCGGGGTTGCCGGCCACCACGGCGTACGCCGGGACGTCGCGCGTGATCAGCGCGCCGGCGCCTACCTGCGCGCCGCGGCCGATGATCACGCCGGGAAGGACGATCGCGCCGACCCCGAGGTCCGCGTCGTCCTCGATCGTCACGGGCGCGAACGCGAGCGGTGCGTGGAGGATCGGCGTGGCCCGGCCGGCCTCCCGATGCGTCGAGGTGATGATCTTCACCCCCGGCCCGACGCCGACGTTCTTGCCGATCCGGAGATCGCCGGCGGCGTGGAAGAAGCACTGCTGCCCGATCCAGGTGCCGTCGCCGATGTGCAGCTCGCCCGCGTGATAGCCCTTCAGGATCGCGTCGTGCCCGACGTAGACGCCGGCGCCGATCCAGACCCGATCGGGATGGAAGATGCGCACACCCTCCTCGAGGATCGTCCCCTCGCCGAGCGCGGCGAGCTCTTCGATCGTGAAGCGGCCGCTGCCATGGGTCTGCCTGCGGATCACGAGCGCGAGTGGAGCGCGGCGGCCGGCGCGAGTCAACGAGCGCGCGCGCTCACGAAGCGCGCGCGCCCAGCCAACTCAGCCCTCGTCGCGATCCATCTCGGCGGCGACGCCGAAGCCGTGCTCGGGGATCCACCGCCAGACGCCGATGACCGCGACGCCGCGGTAGTCGAGGTAGCCCGCGTCGTCCCGGCCGTCGGCGCCGCTCGTCGCGGCGGCGGCCATGCGCGTGAGCGCCGAGGAGGCGCCCGCCGACGGCTCGCGGACGACGACGCGGCCGGGGGTCTGCACGCGGAGATCGTCCGGGAGCAAGCCGAGGCGGCGCAGCTCCTCCGCGAAGTGGCTGTTCGACAGCATGATCCCGCGATCGTCGAAGGCGTAGGTCTCCGTCGACGGAGTGGGGCCGGGCTGGGCGAGGATGCGCAGGAAGTTACGCCGCGCGTCGAAGGTGAGCACCAAGAGCCCGGACTGACGTCCGGCCAACGGCACCGCCGCCGCGGCCTCGATCACGTAGGTCGCGTCGGCGCCCGGAGCACCAT
>JAEZBP010000108.1 GCA_023427125.1 Pseudomonadota bacterium
GGCCCACCTCGAGCGCGACGCGGCCGCCCATCGAGACGCCGTCGATGCCGGTGCCCTCGCGGGTGCGCGCCGCGCCCTCGAGCCGCTCGCGCACCGCGGCGAGCAGCGGGCCCGAGAGCCACTCGCCGAGCTCGCGCATCCGCTCGCTCCCGAGCTCCTCGCGCATCACGTCGGGCACGTACGGAGTCACGACCATCACGCCGCGGAAGGGCCGCGCGCGCAGGCTCTCGTTCACGTAGGCGATGTGCTCGTCGCGCGCGAAGCCACGATAGCTCGCCCGCGACACGCGCCCGTTCATCAGCGCCTCGAAGGCGTCGGAGAGCCGGTACAGGTTCGGCCAGCCGAGGTGCGCGCGCTCGGGCGGGCTGGCCTCGCCGCGACCGTGGAGCGCGATGACGATCGGGTAGCGCTCGTCCGGCGGATGCTCGAGACGATCGCCTCGCCGCGGGAAGGTCACCAGCACGCGCTGCGCGCCCCAGGGCGCGTCCAGGTCGATCCGGCGGTAGTGGACGTACTCGCTCTGCGGCTGCGCGCCCGCCATCGTCACGCTGAGCGCGCCCAAGAAGAGCGCGCCGAGCGAGAGGAAGCTGCGCGCTCGCGAAGCGCGCGCCAGCCAGCAATTCGAGGGGCTCACCATCGGACCCGCAGCAGGGTACCAGACGCGGCGGGCCGCGAGGCCCTCCGTGACTCCTCAGCGCCCGTGGTACTCCTGCAGCGAGCGGACGGTGAGCGGGGACTCGCGGCGGGCCTCGATCGCGAACGCGGCCGCGGTCGCGGCGGCGATCGTCGTGAAGTACGGCACGCCCGACATCAGGGTCGCGCGGCGGAGCGAGTAGCTGTCGCGGGTGGCCTGCGCGCCCTCGGTGGTGTTGATGACCATCGCGATGTCGCCGTCGCGCAGCCGATCCACGACGTGCGGCCGGCCCTCGTAGACCTTGTTGACGGTCTCCGACTCGACGCCGGCGCGCGCGAGCACCTGCGCGGTGCCCCGCGTCGCGACGATGGTGAAGCCGAGCCGCGAGAGCCGGTAGGCGATCTCCGAGGCGGCCTGCTTGTCGGCGTCGCGCACGCTGATGAAGACGCGTCCCGCGTCCGGCAGGAGCGAGCCCGACGCGAGCTGCGCCTTGAGGAACGCGGTCGGGAAGCTCTCGGCGATGCCCATGACCTCGCCGGTCGAGCGCATCTCGGGGCCGAGGATCGTGTCGACGCCGTGGAACTTCGCGAAGGGGAAGACCGACTCCTTCACCGCGACGTGCTTGGGCACGATCTCGCGGTCCACGCCGAGCTCCGGGAGCGTGCGGCCGGCCATCACCTTCGCCGCGATCTTCGCGAGCGGGATGCCGATCGCCTTGCTCACGAAGGGCACCGTGCGCGAGGCGCGCGGGTTCACCTCGATGACGTAGACGGCGCTGCCGCGGATCGCGAACTGCACGTTCATCAGGCCGACCACGCCGAGCTCGAGCGCCAGCGCGCGGGTGCTCGAGCGGATCGCCGCGAGCACCTCGGGCGGCAGCGCGTGCGCCGGCAGCACCATCGACGAGTCGCCCGAGTGCACCCCGGCCTCCTCGATGTGCTGCATCAGCCCGCCGATGACGACGTTCTTCCCGTCCGAGACGCAGTCGACGTCGACCTCGATCGCGTCGCGCAGGAACTCGTCGATCAGGATCGTCTGCGCCTCGGCGTCCTCGACCGCCGCGAGCGCGACCGCCATGTAGCGCGCGAGATCCGTCCGCGAGTGGACGATCTCCATCGCGCGGCCGCCGAGCACGTAGCTCGGGCGCACCACGACCGGGTAGCCGATCGACTCGGCCACCGTCAGCGCCTCGGCGGGGCCGCGCGCGATCCCGCCGCGCGGGCGCTTGAGATCGAGCTTGGTCAGCAGCTCGTCGAAGCGCTCGCGATCCTCGGCGCGATCGGTCGCGTCGGCGCTCGTCCCGAGGATCTTCACGCCCGCCCGCGCGAGCGCGACCGCGAGCTTGAGCGGCGTCTGCCCACCGAGCTGCACGATGACGCCCATCGGCTTCTCGACGTCGACGATCGCCATCACGTCCTCGAACGTCAGCGGCTCGAAGTAGAGGCGATCGGACGTGTCGAAGTCGGTCGAGACGGTCTCGGGGTTGCAGTTGACCATGATGGTCTCGTACCCGAGCTCGCGGAGCGCGAACGACGCGTGCACGCAGCAGTAGTCGAACTCGATCCCCTGGCCGATGCGGTTCGGGCCGCCGCCGAGGATCATGATCTTCTCGCGCCCGGTCGGCTCCGCCTCCGAGGAGCGGCCCCAGGTCGAGTAGAAGTAGTTGGTGTGGGCGACGAGCTCGGCCGCGCAGGTGTCGACGCGCGCGTAGATCGGAGCCACCGCGCGCTCGGTCCGGCGGGCCCGGATCGCCGCCGGCTGCTCGCCGCGGAGCGCCGCGATCTGCCGATCGGAGAAGCCGAGCTCCTTGCTGCGGTAGAGGAGCTCGTCGCTCAGCGCCGGCGCCTCGGCGATCGTGCGCTCCGCCTCGACGAGCTCCTCGAGCTGCACGAGGAACCAGGGATCGATCTTGGTGGCCTCGTGGAGCTCCTCGACCGAGAGCCCGAGCCGCAGGGCGTCGACGAGGCTCCACACCCGATCGGCCAGCGGCGTGCGCACGAGCTCGCGCAGCGCCTCGCGCAGCTCCTCGTCGGTGGCCGGCGGCAGCTCGAGCTCCGGCGCGTCCGCCGGCGCGCTCAGATCGCTCGCGGCCTCCGCGACCTTCAGCGCGCGCACCGCCGCGACGGCCTCGCGGTAGTCGACCTTCTCGCGCAGCGTGACGAGGCCCTCGCGGCCGATCTCGAGCGAGCGCGCGGCCTTCTGGATCGCCTGCTTGAACGTGCGCCCGATGCTCATCACCTCGCCCACGCTCTTCATCTGCGTGGTGAGGCGCGGATCGGCGCCGCGGAACTTCTCGAAGGCGAAGCGCGGCCACTTCACGACCACGTAGTCGATCGACGGCTCGAAGGCGGCGCTCGTCTTCGTGATGTCGTTCGTCAGCTCGTCGAGGCGGTAGCCGACCGCGAGCTTCGCGGCGATCTTCGCGATCGGGTAGCCGGTCGCCTTCGACGCGAGCGCGCTCGAGCGCGAGACGCGCGGGTTCATCTCGATGACGATCACCCGGCCGTCCTCCGGGTTGACCGCGAACTGCACGTTCGAGCCGCCGGTCTCGACGCCGATCTCGCTCATCACCGCGCGCGCCGCGTCGCGCAGGCGCTGGTACTCCTTGTCGGTCAGCGTCATCGCCGGCGCGACGGTCACCGAGTCGCCGGTGTGGACGCCCATCGGATCGAGGTTCTCGATGGTGCAGATGACCGCGAAGTTGTCGGCCTTGTCGCGGATGACCTCGAGCTCGAACTCCTTCCAGCCGAGGACGCTCTCCTCGACGAGGCACTCGTGGTTCGGGCTCTGCGCGAGCGCCCAGCGCAGCTTCGCCTCGAGCTCGTCCTTGTTGTAGGCGATGCCGCCGCCCGAGCCGCCCATCGTGAACGAGGGGCGCAGGATGACGGGGAAGCCGAGCTCCTCGACCTCGCGCGCGGCCTGCTCGATCGAGCGCGCCACGAACGCGCGTGGCACGCCGAGGCCGATCTTCTGCAGCGCGAGCTTGAAGAGCTCGCGGTCCTCGGCCTTCTTGATCGCCTCGACGCTCGCGCCGATCAGCTCCACGCCGTGCTTGGCGAGCACGCCCCTCGCGTCGAGCTCGAGCGCGAGGTTGAGCGCGGTCTGGCCGCCGAGGGTCGGGAGGATCGCGTCGGGCTTCTCGCGCGCGACGATCGACTCGAGCACCTCGGGGACGAGCGGCTCGACGTAGGTCCGATCCGCGAACTCGGGATCGGTCATGATCGTGGCGGGGTTGGAGTTGACGAGGACGACCTCGTAGCCCTCCTCCTTCAGCGCCTTCGCGCCCTGCGTGCCCGAGTAGTCGAACTCGCACGCCTGCCCGATCACGATCGGCCCGGAGCCGAGCAACAGGATCTTGTGGAGATCGTCTCGGCGCGGCATGGCGCGCGGGGATTACCAGAGGCCTCCCGTCACGGCAAGCGGTGCTCGAGGCCGGCGAGCAGCTCGGCCCCCCGCGCGTCGAGCGCCCGGAGGCGCGCGAGGCGGCCCTCGCCGTCGCGATGGAGGAGCTCGATCTCGAGGCCGCGAGGGGCGATCAGATCGGTCGCTCCGCTGCGTGACGGCACCCCGACACCTGCGGACAACGGCAGGTGCCGGGCTACCGTCAGTCCGCTTCGCTCCGGGATCGCCTCGCGAAAGCGCGCGCCCCACTCGACGACGGCGATCGCGCCCTCGAAGGCCTCGTCGAGGCCGAGCTCCGAGAGCTCGCTCGCGTCGCCGAGGCGATAGAGATCGAGGTGGACGATCTTCGCCCTCCCCTCGTGCTCGTGCATCAGCGCGAAGGTCGGGCTCGTCACCGGCACCGCCTCCGGCACCCCGAGCGCGCGGAGCAGGCCTCGAGCGAAGAAGGTCTTGCCGGCGCCGAGCTCGCCCTCGAGCCACACGACATCGCCCTTCACGAGGCGGGCGCCGAGCGCGGCGGCGAGACGGCGGGTCGCGCGCCGGCTCGGCAGGACGAGCTCGAGGGGGCCGGCGGGGAGAGGTGCCACGGGACGAACCATAGCGCGCGTGATAGGCGAGCGAGGTGAGCCCCGTCCGCACCGAGCTGCGCGATGCCGCGCTGATCGTCACCGTCGATCGGCCCGAGACGAAGAACGCGGTCGACCCCGCGGTGCACGACGCGCTGCGCGACGCGATCGATCGCGCCGAGGGCGACCCCGCCGTGCGGGCGGTGGTGCTGACCGGCGCCGGCGCGAGCTTCGTCAGCGGCGGCGACCTCAAGCTCATCCGCGAGCGCCCGCCCGAGGAGACGCTCGGGCTCAGCCAGCAGATGACCGCGCTGCTCGATCGGCTCGAGGCGCTGCCGGTCCTCGTGATCGCCGCGATCAACGGCTACGCGTACGGCGGCGGCTGCGAGATCGCGCTCGCCTGCGACTACCGCGTCGCCGAGGCCCGCGCGAAGCTCTCGTTCCGTCAGGCGGCGATGGGCCTCACGACCGGCTGGGGCGCGGCGACCCGGCTCAGCCGCCTTCTGCCTCGCGGCATGGCGCTGCGG
>JAEZBP010000769.1 GCA_023427125.1 Pseudomonadota bacterium
TGTCGAGGCGGTCCGGCTTCCTCCGCGCAGCCCCAACTTGAACGCGTACGCCGAGCGCTTCGTGCGCTCCGTCCGCCAGGAGTGCCTCGACCACATCATCCCGCTCGGTGACGACCACCTCCGGCGCGTGCTCCGCGAGTACGTCCAACACTACCACCTCGAGCGCAACCACCAGGGCCTCGACAACCGCCTCCTCGAGCCACGCGCCGGTCCGGCCAACGACAACGGCGAGATCGTCAGGAAGCAGCGCCTCGGCGGGCTACTCAGCTTCTACGAGAGGCAGGTGGGATAGCCGATCGAGTTTTGGCACCATACGCCTTGGGGAAGTATACGAAGCACAGCATCCCACCTCGCTGAACTCCTTGCAAAAAGCTACGCGTCGCGTTACTTTTTGCGCGAGGTTAAGCGATGGCGCGTCCCGGCACCCTACATGAGTGGATCGAGGCGCTCCCCGAGGAGGGGAGGTACGTCTTCGCGCGTCGGGATGTCGACGCGGTGACGGACGCCTCCGCCGCAGCCATCAAGATGACGCTCTATCGCCTGAAGCGGCGCGGCGCCATCGTCACCCCGAGGCGGGACTTTTTCGTCGTGGTGCCGCGTGAGTACCGCGCCGCCGGCTGTCCACCGGCGAGCTGGTTCATCGACGACCTCATGCGTCACATGGGCCGGCGCTACTACGTCGGGCTGCTGAGCGCGGCCGCGCTCCACGGGGCGGGGCATCAGCAGCCCATGGCCTTTCAGGTGATGGTGGACGCTGCCGAGCGAGACATCGAGGTGGGGCGCGTCCGGATCGCGTTTCACATGAGCAGCGTCTTCGACCGCGCGGCCACCCAGCCCATGCAGACCGAGACCGGAACGATGCTGGTCGCGACGCCTGAGACGACCGCTTTCGATCTCGTGCGCTTCCCAGCGGCCTCGGGGTATTGGAGCAACATCGCGACCGTCCTCTCGGAGATGGCGGAGAAGCTCGACCCCGAAGCGCTCGCTTCAGGTGCCGCGCGCGTGGCCCGGACGGACGTGCAACGCCTCGGCTGGCTCCTCGACCTCGTGGAGCAGCCAGACCTCGCGGACGCCCTCGCTGCCACGGTCGCGGACAAACGCCTGCTGCCGACTCCGCTCACGGGTGCGCGCGAATCGGCGGGCGCCCCTCTCGATTCCCGCTGGCACGTGCTGGTCAACGACGACGTGGAGCCCGACCTGTGATCCCGAGAGCGAGCATCACCGCGTGGCGCAAGGCCGCGCCCTGGCCAGACAACACGCAGGTCGAGCAGGACCTCGTGCTCTCCCGTGCGCTCGTCGAGCTCTTTCGCCGTCCCGCGTTCGCCGAGGGCGCCGTGTTCCGCGGCGGCACCGCGCTGCACAAGCTCTTCTTCGATCCGCCGGGACGGTACTCCGAGGACATCGATCTCGTGCAGCGCACGGCGGGGCCGATCGGCCCGCTCGTCGAAGAGATCCGAGCCGCCCTCGACCCCTGGCTCGGCAAACCCAAGTGGAAGGCCGGCCAGGGCCGCTTCACCGTGTACTACCGCTTCGAAACGACCTTCACGCCCGTCGTGCAGATGCGCGTGAAGATCGAGATCAACACGCGCGAGCACTTCGCCGTCCACGGCTACACCACGCAGCGGGTGGAGGTCGCGAACCCCTGGTTCTTGGGGCACGCCGACGTGGCGACCTTCAGCCTGCCGGAGCTCCTCGGAACCAAGCTTCGCGCGCTCTATCAACGCAAGAAGGGACGCGATCTCTTCGACCTCGACCTCGCGCTGGGCCACCCCGCCTTCGATGGCGACCGCCTCCTCGAGGCCTTCGAGCGGTACATGACGTTCGGCGGCACGCCGGTGACGCGCGCGCAGTTCGAGGCGAACATGGCGGCGAAGCTCATCGATCCCGCGTTCCTGACCGACGTGCCGCCGCTGCTGAGGACGAGCCTCGAACACGACGCGGCCGCGGCCTGGTCTCGGGTGCACGCTGCGCTCGTCAGCCGTCTCCCCGGAGACCCATGGAAGGGGGACGGCGATGCGTACTGACGTGCGAGCTGGCGTCCCATCCTCTGACGAGCGAGCGCCGCCCGCTCCTCGGGCGCCAAGTCGAGGTAACGGAGTGAGGGTCGACGCAGGAGTGTCTTCTCCCCCGCGTGCTCAAAAATGCAACGGAGGCGATCGGGCTGCTCCTCGATCACGACTCCGCGCCCCGACTCGAGTCGATCCGCGTGCTCGACGATGATGATCTCGGCCGTCATGAGGTGCGGTCCGGGTGCCGAGTCCCTACGCGCCGTCCTCGAGTCCCGTCCTCAACCGCCGGGTGGTCGATCAACATTCTGGCTCCTCACGCGCCGATCACGGGCGCAGCCACTCGTCCAGGAACGCGTTCACGTTGTTCATCTCTTCCGAGAGGGCGCCCAGCCACCCGCCTCGAGGCGCCGGCCACGGCTCGGACCCGTCCATCCGCCGGAGATGCGATGGAAACGTTCGCACAGTGTAGACGCCGTTCTGATAGGGCCGTTCGCGCCCGAGCTGCCTCACGTAGTGTGCATCCAGCCAGAAGCGGGACTGTCCAGAGCGAGCCAAGACCACGCGCTCGAACGCGTCCCCCTGCAGCTGTTCGGCGGCAGCCACGAGCGCGTGGATCGCATCGACGCGACGAGCGCTGCCGTCGATCGCGGTGATGTCGTAGATGAGAACCTCGTCGCTGAACCCAAGCGGTCGGTGGATGCGGACATGGTACCCGAGGGGCACTGTGACCGTCTCGGCCAACGCGCCCACGGACTGGCGGTGCCACGCCCACGCCCCGGCCACCGCCACGGTGAGAATGGCGGTGGTGGCGATCTTCCCTCGATGCTTCATGGCGCCCTCCATGCGCGTCGTGCCCGCGCGACCGAGAAGACGCCGAGAGGGCTCGAGGACTGACAGAACGGGCGTTCCGTCGACTTCCGCCGGTTCGACTCGGGGTCGTCCGACCTCACCGCCGGCGCGAGAACCGGCTCCTCTGGGGCCGGCGCATTCCACCCGGCGTGAGTCGGCGAGCTCGGCGCGCGAGGCGTGAGCCGCTTGGCGATCGTCTCTCAGCACTTCGACGCATCGATCGCCACCGAGTGCCCGCGCGACTCGAGCGCCTTGAACAGCGCGAACAGGAGGCGCAAGGCCCTAGGCGCAGGGCGGCGGGGCGAGCCTCACTGCGCGGGCTTCACGTCGGGATCGGGCCAGATCCGGTTGAGCGCTTCCGTGTCGGCGCAGAGCGCGAGCAGTTGTTCGCCGAGCCACGTGCGCGTCGCTTCCTGCGCGATGTTCCGCATCTCGTGCGAGGTCGGGTGAGACCAGTGGACAAGGCGGAGCTCGGAGAGCCGCTCGAGGTGCTCGCGGCCCGCGGCGACCGGGGAAATCAGAACGCCGTGCGGGCCGACCATCTCTGACCGGAGCTTCCCGCCAGCGCCGAACGCGTCGCGCAGGTACCGAACCTCGCCGTAGTCGAGCTCCTCAAGGATGCGGAAGAGCCGGAGCGTGAGGCCCTCCTTGAACAGCTCCGGTCGAAACGCATTGCCGAGCGCGGCCATGATGATGCGGCGCTTCTTCGCGTCGCCGGTCGCGCGGTAGGCCTTCTCCCACCCGACGAGGATCGCGGCCGTGTTGCTGGCGAGATCCTCGCGCCGGACGTCGGGATCCTCGAGAAGCCGCTCGGCATTCTCCTCGACGATCGGAGCGACGAGCTCGAGGTGCTCCTCCATCTCGCGGCTCACGGCCTCGGCGAGGCCACAGTCGGCCTTGGATTTCGAGAGGAAGCGCGCGAGCGCCATCGCGCCCTTTTTCGCGGAGCCGCGTAGCAGTCCGACCGCCGCGGCGCCCATGATGCTCTCGGGATCGCCGCCGCTTTCGATCGCGCGAGCGAGGCTGGCGCCGATCGCATCCTCGACGCCGCCCTCGATGATCTTTGCGAGCGCGCTCTTCTCCTCTTCCGACACCGGGGCGAGAGTAGCGCGTCACCGTCCCTACGGTCAGCTCACCTGAAGGACTCCGCGGGCGGCACGCGACTCGGTGCGCGTTTCGCGCGATCGTGATCACGCGGATCGGCCCATCGTGATCACCCGGATCGGCGCATCGTGATCGCCCGGATCGGCATCGTGATCACTCGGATCGGCATCGTGATCGCCGGGATCGCCGACGTGATCACGCCGCCCTCCCGGGGCTGATTGGGCGCCCGCCGAGGCCGGAGAGGATCATCCTCCCGGGCCGGTAGGGCCGGAGCACCGAGACGCTGGACGTCGAACCACCCCCGGACCTTCGAGGAGGCCCGGTGGCTACGGAGCGACTGTCTATGAGGAAGACGAAAGAGATCCTGCGCCAGAAGTGGGCGCTGCAGCGTACGCACCGCGCGATCGCGACGAGCGTCGGCGTGAGTGCGGGTGCGGTGGGCGGCGCGATCGAGCGCGCACGCGCCGCAG
>JAEZBP010000790.1 GCA_023427125.1 Pseudomonadota bacterium
ATCAGCGCCGAGAGCGCCAACACCAGCAGCATCCCGCCGCCGAGGCCCGCGATGGTGGAGAGCAGGCCGGCGCCGAGGCCGAGCAGGGGAAGGAGCCAGGTCATGCCGGGAAGGTGGCGACCGCCGAGCGATTCGGCGAATGGATTCTTCTTAGCGTTTCGATAAGGCTATCGAATACATGTTGGACTCGCTCCGCCACTTCCTGCTGATCGTCGAGCACGGCACCTTCACCGAGGCGGCGCGCCGCGCGCACCTCTCGCAGCCCGCCCTCACGCAGTCGATCCACAAGCTCGAGGGCGAGCTCGACGCGCGGCTCTTCGTGCGGGGACGGCGCGGCGCGGAGCTCACCGCGCAGGGCGAGGCGCTCGTGCCGCGGGCGCGCGCGGCTTTGGCCGCCATCGAGGAGGGGCGCCGGGCGGTGCGCGAGGTGAACGATCTGACCCGCGGCGAGGTGCGGATCGGCGCCGGCGGCACCGCGTGCACGTACCTGCTGCCGCCGATCGTCGCGGCCTTCCGGCGCGAGCACCCGAGCGTGCGCTTTCTGCTGCGCGAGACCGCGCCCGACGAGGCGCTCGAGGCGCTCGAGGCCGGCGAGCTCGATCTGGCGGCGGTCACCGCGGAGGGCGGCGAGCTCTGGTTCCAGGACGCGCTCGTCTTGATCGCCGCGCCGGGCGTAAAGGCCCGCGGCGCGCCCCACGTCACGTTCAGCCCCGGATCGTCGAGCCGCACGCTGCTCGAGCGGCACTTCCCCGAGGCCGAGATCGTGATGGAGCTCGGCAGCATCGCCGCCGTGAAGGGCCACGTGCGCAGCGGCGTCGGCGTGGCGCTCGTGAGCGAGCACGCGGTGAAGACCGACGTCGCGCTCGGGCGGCTGGTCATCGTGCGCGACCGCCGCACCCCGATCGCGCGCCCGATCCACCTCGTGCACCGCGGGCTCGATCGGCTCCCTCCGGCGGCGGCCGCGTTGCGCGAGCGGATGCTCGCCAAGCCGGCGCGGGTGGCCGATCCCGAGAGCTGATGCCTGCGAGCGCGGACCTGCATGCCGCCTCGGTCCTTTGCTACCGTGGAGCGCGGTAACGGATCGGCCGCGCGCGCGCTCGGGGATCGAGCATCGAGGAGCGGGAGAGTGGGATGAAGACCATCAATCGGGCACTTCTGATCGTGACGCTGGCCGGCCTCGGCCTCGCGCTGGCGCAGCCGGCGAGCGCGCAAGAGGCGCAGTCCACCGAGCCGACCGGGATCCTGCGCGTCAGCAAGCTCTACAGCTTCGGCGGCGGGACCGATCTGCAGCACGGCTTCGGCATGGACCTGCGCTACCAGATCTACCCCGAGCGCAACATGGACGGGTACGTCGGCCTCTTCAGCCAGAGCCAGTACGAGCTCGGCGACGCCTGGCGCTTCGACGGCGGCGTCACGGGCGGCTGGGGCTTCTTCGGCCTCGAGCTCGGCATCTCGCACCGCACCGCCACCGCGACCTACGCCGGCTCGACCGGCCTGCACATCGGCCAGAGCCTCACCTTCGGCCCGGTCAGCATCGGCGGCCGCCTCACCATCCCCCTCGTCGACGACATCCCACAGAACGTCGCCATCCCGCCGAGCGTGCAGGGCATCGAGGGCGCGGTGACGATCACCCTCGGCTTTGGCTTCACCGTCCACGGCCAGCGCCGCGCGAGCGGCTGCCACTGAGTTATTTTGCGCGCGCTTCGCGAGCGCGCGGGCCGAGCTGCACGGACTCTCCGTCCGGTCGGCGCTCCCCGTCCCCGGTGTCCAGTCAGCGCCGTACCGCTCCGCTCGGCGTTCCGCGCTTGGTGATCTTGCGCGCGCTTGGCGAGCGCGCGGGCCGACCCGAGAGCGAAGTTTGACGAGGCACGCCGCTCGGCTCCATCGTCGGTCGATGCGCGCTCGAGCTCTCCTCGCGGCCTCGCCGCTGGTCGCGTCGATCCTCGCCTGCGGTCAAGCCGGAGAGAGCGACCAGCCGCCACCACCGATCCCGCAGCCGCCATCGGTCGTCGCGCCTCCGGCGCCTGCGCCGGCGCCTGCGCCGATCGTCAACCGCGAGGCCGCCGGCAACCTCGCGCCGAGCCGGCCCGCGCTCGGCTGCATCGAGGCGACGCACATCGAGAGCTCGATGAACCCCGCCGATCTCTACGCCAGCATGGAGGCGTGCGCGCGCGCCGACCGGCCTCAAGACGCGCTGCTGCTCTTCGGGCTAGCCGGCGTCTACGGCCGCTTCGACACGCTGCGGGTCGCCGATCGCAGCGCGCACCAAGCCACGCGGGTCCTCCGCGACCGTCACGTGGAGGTCGTCCCCCCCGGGCAGTGGGCGCGCGTGCAGCAGCTCCTCGGACAGACCACCGGCGATCCCGCCGAGCTCGCACGCTTCTGCGGCCGCGTGCGCGCGGTCGGCCGCCCCACCTATCACCCGGCCTACATGATCCAGCACGGCATGGGCGCCTTCCTCGGGCAAGGCGGCGATCCGCTCGTGCCCGGCTTCGACCCTGCCGCGGGCTGGGAGAGCGCCCTCGACAGCTATCTCCACTGTCCTCCGCTACGGTAGTCGTCCGGCAGCTCAATAGCCGATGTGGATCGTGAGACGCTGCACCGCAGCGTCGGTGAGCCGGAAGCGGGCGCCGTCGTAGGGCGGCGGGGCCATCACGCCGCGGGCGTCGTTCGAGGCGCCGGTGCCCTCCGTCGGGATGCCGAAGAGGCCGCGGTCCATCTCGCCGTTGGCGTTCTCGTCGTGGAAGGCCGCGATCGCGTACTCACCGGGCGCGAGGCCCTCGAAGACGCAGTGCGCGCGGCCGCCCACGATGCTGGAGGCGCGCGCGTGAGCGACCGCCCGCGCACGCTGCGTCGGGAAGCCCGCGGGGCCGCGCCAGATACCGCAGAAGACGCTGCCGGTGTCGTTGCGGGTCACGACGTTCACGATCAGCCGGCGCGCGCTCTCTTGGGCATGCGCGGCGCCGAGCGCCAGGCTCAGCGCGATCAGGAGCGGCGCGATCCGCGAGAGCACGCCGTAAGGATAGCGCCGCTCTCGCGCGGACCAGGTCAGCGCGCCAGGTTCGCGTTGACGTACGCGTCCTCGCCGGTGACCTCGCGCTCGAGAGAGGGCGCGAGCCACTCGGGGATCACGACCTCGGCCTCCTCGGTGGGGAGCTCCACCTCGGCGAGGAAGAGCTCACGATCGGTGAACTCGTCGATCTCCCAGATTCGCTCGCCGTCCTCGATCGCGTAGCGGCGCTTCGTGAGGCGCCTGCCCTCGGTGAGAGGCCAGAGCTGCGCGAAGACCTCCTCGGTGCAGGGCTCCTCGACCTCGATCCGCACGATGCCCTGGCCGAGCTTCACCGTGCGCACGTAGGTCACACCCTTCGGCGTGCGCTTGCGACGCAGCCGCTCGATCAGGCGCTCGCCGGGCAGGTAGCCCTGGTCGATCTCGACGGCCTCGCGCCCGATGCAGAGAGGAGGCAGCGCGGAGAGCAGGTACTTGCGCTCGATCTCGAGGTCCTTCGGCGGCGCGGTCGCGAGCCGCGCCGCGATCGCCTCGACGTCTTGGCCGAGCGCGTCGAGGGCGCCGCCGGTCCAGCTCGCCGTGAGCTCTTCGAAGAGCGCCAGCCGATCGGCGCGGATGCGGGTGAGGAGCGCGAAGAGGCCGGGGCGCTCGTCGCCCTCGAGCGCGTGCTCGACGTCGTCGCCGCCGCTCGCGGCTTCGCGCAGCTGCCGCGCGCGATCGAGCGCCGCGTCCTCGAGCGCCTGACCGGCGGTGAGCGCGAGGGTGCCGAGGTCGTTCAGGTCGCCGAGCCGGTCTTGCAGCCGCTTGAGCTCGGCGACGATCGGGCGCGCCTCCGCGAGCTCATCGCGGAAGGGCTCGAGCAGATAGCGCAGGCGCTTGCCCGCGAGACGCGCCTGATGGGCCGCCGCCTCGTCGTCGATGGACTCGAGCCCGCCGAGCTGGTGGGTGAGCGCGTCGAGCTGCGCGGCGATCGCGCGGGCCGCGGCCTCGCGGAAGGGCTCGCCGCCGGACGGCTCACCGACGCGCACCACGTGCTCGTAGCTCGAGAGCCGCGCACGCAGCTTGGGCTCGAGCTTCGCAAAGCGCCGGACAGCGTCCTCGCGCACGCGGTCATAGGCCTTGTCCCTCCGCCGCTCGAGCTCGGCCGCGAGCCAGCGAAGGCCCGCGTCATGGGCGGGCGAGGCGCCCGCCGAGAGCCTCGCGAGCCACGCGAGCTGCACCTCCGCGTCGCGCCCCGGCCCGGTGAGCTCCGCGAGCTTGCGCATGCGGCGCGCGAGCTTGGCGCCCACGCTCTCGCCGAGCAGCGCGTCGTACGCGCGCAGGCACGAGCGGAGGCGCCGCAGCGCGACGCGCAGATCGTGGAGCGCCTCGCCGTCCGAACGATCCTCGAGGCGACGGGCGGCCGCCCTCGCATCCCCGAGGTGGTCGAGCGCGACCAGCCGGGCGCCTTCATCCGCCGAGACTTCGAGGAGCGAGGACATCCCCGATATCTACCACCGCCGAGCGCGCCGCCGCGTGAACTCTCAGCTCTTCCAGCCCACGCGATCGAGCGCGCGGGTGCGGATGCGCTCGAGGAGGTCCGCCTCGAACGCGTCGAGCGAGAGTGAGGTCGAATCCTGCGAGCCGTAGCGCCGCAGGGTGACTGAGCCCTCCTGCTGCTCGCGCTCGCCGACCACGAGGATGTTCGGGATCTTGTGGGTGACCGCCGTGCGGATCTTCTTGCCCATCGTCTCGCTCGACTCGTCGAGCTCGGCGCGCACGAAGCTCTTGCGCAGCCGCGCGACGATCTTCTCGCCGTACTCGCGGAACGAGTCGCTGACGGTCACGACGCGCACCTGCACCGGCGCGAGCCAGGTCGGGAACGCGCCGCCGTAGTGCTCGATCAGGAACGCGACGAAGCGCTCGTGCGTGCCCGCCGGCGCGCGGTGGATGACGTAGGGGTGGTGCTCGGCGTTGTCGGCGCCGCGATACACGAGCCCGAGCCGCGGCGGCACGCCGAAGTCGAGCTGGTTGGTGCTCGCGGTCTCCTCGCGGCCGGTGACGGTGCGGAACTGCACGTCGATCTTCGGGCCGTAGAAGGCCGCCTCGCCCTTGCCCTCCTCGAAGGGCAGGCCGCTGTCGATCATCGCCTCGCGCACGTGGCGCTGCGCGCGCTCCCAGCCGTCCGGATCGTTGATGAACTTCTCCTTGCCCTTCGGGTCCTCGGGATCCCAGGTCGAGAAGCGGAAGTAGAAGCTCGACATGCCGAGCACCCGGTAGACCGCGCTGTGCATCTCCATGACGGCGAGGAACTCGGGCTTGGCCTGCTCCTCGGTGCAGTAGATGTGCGCGTCGTTCATGCACATGCCGCGCACGCGCAAGAGGCCGCTGAGCGCGCCGGAGTCCTCGTAGCGGAAGACCTGGCCGTACTCGGCGAGCCGCAGCGGCAGCTCGCGATAGCTGCGCATCCGCGCCGCGAAGACCTTGTGGTGGTGCGGGCAGTTCATCGGGCGCAGCACGTAGCTCTCGCGCACCTCCTCGCCCGCCTCGGTCTCCTCCTTCATCTCCATGAAGGGGAACATGTGCGGCGCGTAGTAGGGCAGGTGGCCGGTGCGGTAGTAGAGCTCGGTCTTCGCGAGCGGCGGGGTCGCCACGCGCTGGTAGCCGGCCGAGAACTCGAGCTCCTTCATGAGCTTCTCGAGCTCCTCGCGGAGCACCGTGCCGTTCGGCAGCCAGAGCGGCAGGCCCTTGCCGATCTCGTCGTCGACGTGGAAGAAGTCGAGCTCGCGGCCGAGCTTCTTGTGGTCGCGCTCGAGCGCCTCCTTGTGCGCCTTGACCTTGGCCTCGAGCTCCTCCTTCGACTTCTCGGCCCACGCGTAGATGCGGGTCATCATCGCGTTGTCGCTGTTGCCGCGCCAGTACGCGCCGGCGAGCGAGCGCAGCTTGAACGCGCCGGCCGGCAGCTCGCGGGTGCTCGCGACGTGCGGGCCCTCGCACATGTCGAGGAAGGGACCGTTACGATAGAAGCTGAGGTTCGTGATGCCCTTCTTGTCGAAGAGCTCGAGCGCGTACTCGCGCTTGTACGGCTCCTTCATCTCCTCGAGGCGGGCGAGCGCCTCGGCGCGCGGCAGCTCCTCGCGCTCGAACTTCTGGCCACCCTTGATGATGCGCTTCATGCGCTTCTCGATCTCGGGGAAGTCGTCCTCGGTCAGCGGCGCGCTGAGGATGAAGTCGTAGTAAAAGCCGTCGGCGATCGGCGGGCCGAAGCCGAGCGTCGAGCCCGGGCGGACCTCGAGCACCGCCTGCGCGAGCACGTGCGCGAGGCTGTGGCGGATGCGGTGCAGGTCTTCTTCTTCGTTCCGATCCACGGGGTGTTCCATCGTCGTCTCCGAGCCCTGAGCGAAAAAAGGAGCGGGAGTATGACACGCGACACGTGGAACGCAGTGCCGGCGGCGGCTAGGCTCCGGCCCATGTCGTCATCGCGCGCCATGAACTTCAACCCCGGTCCCGCCGCTCTGCCGCTCGCCGCCCTCGAGCGCGCGAAGGAGGAGCTCGTCGACTTCGCCGGCACCGGCATGTCGATCATGGAGCACAGCCACCGCGGCGCGACCTACGAGGCGGTGCACGACGAGGCGATCTCGCTCCTGCGCGAGCTGATGGGGATCGGCGACGACCACCACGTGCTCTTCCTCTCGGGCGGCGCGCGGCTGCAGTTCGCGATGGTCCCGCTCAACCTGCTGCACCCCGCGCGGCGGGCCGACTACCTGGTCACCGGCACCTGGGCCAAGTCGGCGCTCGCCGAGGCGAAGATGGTGGGCGACGCGCGCGCGGCGGCCAACGCCGAGGAGAGCGGCACCTTCACCCGCGTGCCGCGGCAGGACGAGCTCGACCTCGATCCCAACGCCGTCTACGTGCACCTCACGTCGAACAACACGCTCTACGGCACGCAGTGGCCGAGCTACCCCGACACGGGCGGCGTCCCGCTGATCGCCGACATGACGAGCGATCTGCTCGGCCGCGTCGTCGACGTCTCGCGCTTCGGCCTCATCTACGCGGGCGCGCAGAAGAACGTCGGCCCCGCCGGCGTGACGATCGTGATCGTGCGAAAGGACCTGGTCGCCTCGGCCCGCACCGACATCCCGCTCGCGCTGCGCTACGCGTCGTACGCGTCGGCGAACTCGCTCTGGAACACGCCCCCCACCTTCCCGATCTACATGCTCCGCAACACCCTCGCGGTCTTGAAGGAGTGGGGCGGCGCGGCCGCGATCGAGCGGCGCAACGAGGCCAAGGCCAAGCTCGTCTACGACACGATCGCGGCGGCGCCGGACTTCTATCGCTGCCCCGTCGAGGAGGGCTCGCGCTCCACGATGAACGCGGTCTTCCGGCTGCCGAGCGAGGAGCTCGAGAAGCGCTTCCTCGCCGAGGCGAAGGAGGCGCGCATGGTCGGCCTGAAGGGGCACCGCAGCGTCGGCGGCCTGCGCGTCAGCATGTACAACGCCGTCGAGCCCGCCTGGGTCGAGGCGCTGGTCGCGCTGATGCGAGACTTCGCGCGCAAGAACGGCTGAAAGACTCTCAGCACTCGCAGCCGGCGACCCGGCAGTTGGTGAGCTGCACGGTGAGCCGGTACTG
Source organism: Pseudomonadota bacterium (assembly GCA_023427125.1). Classification (GTDB taxonomy): domain Bacteria; phylum Myxococcota_A; class Polyangia; order Polyangiales; family Sandaracinaceae; genus JAEZBP01. Next base: position 7,619 of record JAEZBP010000790.1, read on the forward strand.
GCCCTCGTCGTCGAACGCGGTCGAGCCGTCGACGACGATGACGACCCAGCCCTCGCCGCTCGCGCGCGTGTAGCTGTGGGGCGAGGAGCCGATGAAGTCCTCGCAGAGGATGTCGTTCGCGCACGTCACGTCCGTGCACCCGGTGCTCTCGTAGATCTTGAGCGTGGCGGACCAGCCGCTGTAGCAGGTGTCGGTGCGCTCGATCCGTATCGAGGCCGTCTCGCCCGCGCGCATCCACATGCGATAGGCGTGGTCGTTGCCCGCGTCCCAGCTGCAGTCGTCGAAGCGATTGCTCGCGCTGCACGTGCTGCCGGTGATCACGAAGCCGCCCGTCGCCGCCGCGGCCGCGCGCCCGATCACCCGCGCGCCGGAGCACCGGTCGCGGCTCTGCGTGCCGTTGGTGCAGGCGTCGACCGGCAGCGGACAGCCCACCGACCCCGCGCACGTTCCGTCGGCGCGGCACACATCGCCGGTCGTCGCGGCGTTGCCGTCGTCGCAGGCGCCGCCGACGTTGCGCGGGGCCGAGCCGCAGCTGCTCGTCCCGTTGCAGCTGAAGTCGCGGCAGGTCGTGTCCATGCCGTCGCAGCTGATCGCCGAGCCGCCCGTGCAGGTGCCCGCCGCGGTGCAGCTCTCGCCGTAGCTGCACGCGTTGCCGTCGTCGCAGCTCGCGCCGGTCCGGATCGTCTCCATGCAGGTCGGGCCGCCGGTGCACGCGCGATCGATGCAGGCGGAGCTCGTGCAGGTGATCCGCGAGCTCGACGCGCACACGCCGGCGGCGTTGCACGCGTCGTTGTAGCTGCACGGATCGCCGTCATCGCAGGGGCCGGTGCGCGGCGTCTCCGTGCAGGTCGCGGAGCCGTTGCAGGAGCGGGCCATGCACGTCGTGCTCGCGCAGCTCACCGCGGCGCCGGTGCAGGCGCCGGCGCTGCAGGAGTCGGAGTGCGTG
>JAEZBP010000353.1 GCA_023427125.1 Pseudomonadota bacterium
TGTCTCGCCGCTCGAGTCGCCGCTCGAGCGCGCGCCCGATCTCGATCGCGCCTCGACGCTCGTGCGCGAAGGAGGCGCGGCGCTCCTGCGAGGCCGCTTCCCGCGCGCTCGGGAGCTCTTCCGCGAGGCGACGGAGATCGACGACACGCACGCGGCCGCATGGCGAGGCCTGGGGCTCGCGAGCGAGCGCATGGGCATGGCTCCCGAGGCCGCGCGCGCGTATCGCCGCTACCTCGCGCTCGCGAGCGACGCGCAGGACTCCGATCGCGTGCGCGAGCGCCTGGCAAGCCTCACGGAGCGCCGGCGCTGAAGCTGGCCATCCGAGCGCGACGGGCTCGCGCGTGTGGTCTCGGCGGCTGCAGGTGTTGGGCGCGGCCCCACAACGACCGCGCTCTCTCTGCGACGCATCGCGGGACACCCGAGCGCGGAACGACCGTTGCTGTGCACGCAGCAGGGCGGGATCGACGCCTTGGGATTTCTTGGTCACTGCGCGGCGCACCCGCGCGAGGAGGATGGCGATGAGACGTGAGAGACGGTGGCTTGGGACGGTCGCGACGGCGCTGATGCTCGCCGCATGCGACGGCGAGGTGATGGAGACACCGGAGCCGCCGGGCGCGCCCGACGTCGACGAGGTCGTCGCCCTGACCAACCAGAACCCCATCACCATCACGGGCACGACGGAGGCCGGCGCGCTGGTGCAGGTGCGCGGCGGCGCGAGCCTCGAGGAGACGACCGCGGACAACGACGGCGCGTTCTCGATCGAGGTGACGCTCACCGCCGACGCGGCGAACGCGCTGATCGTCTCGCAGACGGTCGAGATGCTGGAGGGCCCGGGCGTGACCGTGATGGTCACCCACGACGGAACGGCGCCGGCGGCGCCCACGATCAACCCGGTCGTGACGCCGACCCGGCGAACGATGCAGACCCTCCGCGGCACGACCGAGGCGGGCGCCGCGGTGACGATCACCGGCGGCAACGACGACGCGAGCGGCACCGCGGACGCGACCGGGAGCTTCGAGATCTCGGTCAACCTCGAGACCACGGAGACCGGGACCGTCGACAACGAGCTCCGCGTCATCGCGACCGACCTCGCGGGGAACGCCAGCACGGCCGCGGAGGTGAGCATCACCTTCGACCCGAGCATCGCGATCGAGGCGCCGGCGCTCGATCCCTTCCCCTCGTTCACGAGCGAGAGCACCGTCACGCTGACCGGCGAGGCCGAGGCGGGTGTCGGCATCCGCGCGGTGGGCGGCGCGACCGACGGCGACGCGACGGTCGCCGCCGACGGCACCTTCTCGGTCGACGTCGGCCTGCGCCCAAACCAGCGGAACATGGTCCTCGTGTTCGCGGTGCAAGGCAGCGAGACCAGCATCGCGGCGGTCGCCGTGATCACGCACGACGACATCGCCCCTGCGCCGCCGGCGATCGATCCTCAGGCGTCGCCGACCGGCGCCGACATCGTGACGCTCGTCGGCACCGCGGAGCCCGGCGTCGCGCTCGAGGTCACGGGCGGCGCGGCGGACGCCACCGGCACCGCGGACCTCGCGGGCGGCTTCTCGCTCCCCGTGATGCTCACGGCGGACAGCGACAACACCTTGACCGTCGTCGCCACCGACGCCGCCGGCAACGAGAGCGAGCCGGTGACGCTGGCGATCACCCACGACAGCACGCTCGAGGATCCGATCCAGGTCGACGCCGTCGTCTCGCCGACGCAAGACGCCGACGTGACCCTCACCGGCACCGCCACCCCCGATATCGACGTGGAGATCACCGGCGGCGCGGCGACCGTCACGGCCCGCAGCGACGCGACCGACGGGAGCTGGTCGGCGGAGGTGACGCTCAACGCGAACGCGCGCAACGAGCTCCGGATCACCCGGCCCGGCAGCGGCGTCGACACGATCGTCGTCATCGTGCACGACGACACGCCGCCCGCCGCGCCGATGCTCAACGAGCTCGCGAGCCCGACCGCCTCGACGGCGATCGCGGTGAGCGGGATGAGCGAGGCGAACGCTCGCATCAGCGTCTCGGGCGGCGTCGGCGCCGCGATGGGGACGGCGGGCGCGGACGGCCGCTTCTCGGTCAACGTCACGATCGCCGTCGACACGACGAGCACCCTCTCGGTGATCGCGACCGATCGCGCGGGCAACAGCTCGGCGGCGAGCACCGCCAGCGTCACGCACTCCTCGACGGTCCCGGACGCGCCGGTCGTCGACGAGCTCACGCCGCCGCCGACCAACGTGGCGACCTACACCGTCATCGGTCACGTCACCGCGCCGGGCGCCGACGTGGCCATCCGCATCACGGGCGGCGCCGCCGAGGCCACCGGCACGACGGACGCGACGACGGGGGCGTTCTCGGTCGACGTGACGCTCGCCCCCAACGTCATCAACACGCTGACCGTCGTCTCGCGCACCGGCACCATCGAGAGCGCGCCGGCCGTCGTGACGATCACCCACGACGACATCCCGCCGGCGCGGCCGACCGCGGCGACGATCATGGTCACGCGCAACAGCGGCGGCGTCCTCGGGTGCCCGGGGGCGCTCAGCACGACCGGCAACGTCCGCGGCGGCGAGGGCACCGTCGAGGGCCTCAGCACCGCGCGCGTCGAGAACTTCAGCCGCGCCCCCGGCACGTTCCAGAACGTCCTTGCGACCGAGCTCGGCACGTTCACCGCGCCGATCGTCTCGTGCGCGGGTGAGGTGATGCGCATCCGCGCGGTCGACGCGGCCGGCAACGTCAGCGACTTCGCCGAGGTCAACAGCCCGTAGTCGCCTCCGGCTCGAGGCTCGTTCGGAAAATGTGGGGGTCTGGAACGCGCCCGGATCCTCCTATTCCGTTCGCCCTGAGCGCGCGGCCGCAGGCTGCGCAGTCGAAGGACCTCGGCCGCGCGGCCTTCGACTCGGCGCTGCGCGCCGGCTCAGGCCGAACGGGGAGTGGGCTCCGAGGGCGATCCAGACCCAAATGCGGCCCTCATCGTCGATCGTGCTGCTGGTTCCGAACCTCGATCATCCGCTGCTCGGGCGCGTCGAGGTGCGCCGCGCGATCGCGCAGGCGATCGATCGCGAGCGGCTCGCCGCCGAGGCCTACGGTGAAGG
>JAEZBP010000435.1 GCA_023427125.1 Pseudomonadota bacterium
GGCTCGCGGCGTCGCGCTCGACCCGCGCGTCGGAAGCGGCGGCCGCGTCCGCCGGCGCGGTGGGGCGGAGCACGCGCCGAGCAAGGCGAGGAACACCGCCGCGAGGGGACGCACGTCCCAATAAGCCAACTCAGCCGCCGATTTTCGGCAGGTAGGGCTTGGGGATCAGCTGCTCGTCGGGGCCCGTCTCGAGCTTGGCGTTGAGGCCCTCGACCGCCTCGGCGACGGTGGGGAAGAGGGCGTCCTCGGCGATGATGGCGGGGACGACGCCGAGGTTGCGGAGGACCTTCGCGGAGTCTTCCTGGAGGCCGGAGAGCACGACGACCGTCCCGCGCTGCGCCATGCGGTTGACGAACTCCTGGAGGGCGTAGGCGCCGGTCTGATCGATCAGCGGCACCCGCGCCAGCCGCAGGATGATCGCCCGGACGTCGGGGCCGCTCTCCTCGAACGCCTCGACGAAGGCCTCGCTGGTGCCGAAGACGATCGGGCCCTCCGCCTGGATCACCTGGATGCGGTTGGCGAGCGCCACGGACGCCGGCGCGCCCGGGACGACCATGGGGGCGAGCGATCCGCTCGAGGTGATCTCGCGGCGCGAGAGGTTCTTGAAGAAGAGCAGCGTCGCCACCAAGAAGCCCATCTGCACGGCGGTGATGAGGTCGACGAAGACGGTCAAGGACAGGACGACGAGCAAGACCACGCGGTCGGCGCCGGGCGACTTGCGCAAGAGACGCAGCCCCTGGTAGTCCATGATGCCGAAGCCGACGGTGACGAGGATCCCCGCGAGGACCGGGAGCGGGATCAGCGCGGCGTAGGTGCCGAGCCCGAGCAGGATCCCCGTCAACAATGTCGAGTGAATGACGCCCGACATCCCCGTGCGGCCGCCGGTGCGGACGTTCAAGAGCGTGCGCATCGTCGCGCCCGCGCCGGGGAGGCCGCCGAACATGCCGGAGACCGCGTTGCCGAGACCCTGGCCGACCAGCTCCTTGTCGCTGTCGTGGCGGGTGTTGGTCACTTGATCGACCACCACCGAGCCGAGCAGGGTGTCGAGCGAGCCGAGGATCGCGAGGGTCAGCCCGGCCAGGAGCACGTGCGGGATGGCGGACGCCGAGGGCACGAGGAGCGCGAGCTTCGGGAGCGCGGTCGGGAGCGCGCCGATCTTCGGCACCTCGAGCGGCAAGAGCTCCGAGGTGACGGTGGCCGCGAGGAGCGCCACGAGCGCGGCGGGGATCTGCTTCGAGATGAGCGGGATGAGGTAGATGAGCGCGATGGTGCCCAGGCCGAGCAGGAGCGCCTGCACGTTGAGGTTGGCGATCGCCTCGCTCGCGCCGGCCAGCGCCTGGACCGGACCGGGCTCGTTCGGTGAGCCGAGGATCGGCTGGATCTGGATCAGGACGATGATGACGCCGATGCCGGTCATGAACCCCGAGATGACCGGCCGGGGAACGTAGCGGATGTAGTGGCCGAGCTTAAGGAGGCCGAACGCGATCTGGATCAGACCTCCCAGCATCACCGCCGCGAAGAGGAAGCGCGGCTCGGCGACGGTGGCGACGAAGCCGGCCGCGACGACCGTCATCGGCCCGGTCGGGCCGCTCACCTGAGGCTTCGTGCCGCCGAAGATCGCGGCGACATAGCCCATGAAGATCGCGCTGTAGAGGCCCGCCTGGGCGCCGCCTTCCAGCCCCGACGCGACGCCGAACGCGAGGGCCAGCGGGAGCGCCACGATCCCCGTGGTCAGGCCGCCGAAGAAGTCACCCTTCAGGTGCTCCTTCTCGAGCTTCATCGGCCGGAACAAGCGGAGCTTGGATCGTATCCAGTCTCGCTTCATCGGCTCTCGTGCGTCCCTCGCTCGGCGACGATGCGCGTGGCGTCCTTCACTTGCCCGAGCAGGAAGCGCGCCCGGATCTCCATCCGGGCGTCGTCGTCGAGGTCGCCGTGGCGGCCGCGCGAGGCGACGTAGAGCGTGACGGCCGACGCGACCGACACGTTGAGGCTCTCGACGAAGCCGACCATCGGGATGGCGTAGGTGCCCGCGGCCGCGCGCCGCACCGCCTCGGACGCGCCCCGGTGCTCGTTCCCGAAGACGATGGCCGCCTTGGGCACCCGCGCGAGATCCTCGGGGCTGAGCGTTCCGTCCATCGCGGCGACGAAGACCTGATAGCCGCGCGCGGCGAGGTGCTCGAGGCACGCGTCGGTCGAGCCGTGCCGCACGAGATCCAGCCAGCGCTCGGTGCCGCGGGTCACTCGATGCGAGACCGCGAAGGGGTGGCGCCCCTCGATGACGTGCACCTCGTGGCAGCCGAAGGCGTCGGCCGATCGCAGCACCGCCGCGCCGTTGTGCGGGTCGGCGAGATCCTCGAGCACGGGCACGAGCGATCGCGTGCGCTGCCCGACGACCGCCTCCATCCGCGCGAGGCGCGCCTCGGTGACGAGCGGCGAGAGCACACGCACGACGTCGGCGGCCGGCGCCGGGAGCGGCACGCGAGGGCCGAGCTCGATCACGTCCGGATGGTTGCGCCTCATCGCTCGCGCTTGATCAACACCGCCAGCTCCGCCGAGACGAAGCTGTCGCTCACCTCGGTCGGATCGTCCGGGCTCGGGAGAGCGGGATCCTGGCGCACCGTCACGTCGCCGTGGCCGTCGAGATCGAAGCTCGAGAAGCGCGCCTCGAGGTCGCCCATGCGCCGCGCGCTCCGCAGGGCGGAGAGCATCTCCGTCGCGCTGTGGAAGCGCTCTGTGCGATCGGGCGCGAGCGCGCGCAGGATCAGCGCCTCGACTGCCGGCGAGAGCCGAGCCTGGAAGCGGCTCGGCGGCAGCGGCTTCTGCGTGAGGATCTTCGTGAGGAGCTTCTCGTAGCTCTTCGCGCTGAAAGGCAGGACGCCGGTGACCGCCTCGTACATCAGGACGCCCATCGCCCAGATGTCGACGCGGTGATCGACGTCGCGCTGGCCTCGCGCCTGCTCGGGCGAGAGGTAGTAAGGCGTGCCGACGACCACGCCGGTGAGCGTCAGCGATTGCGTGTGCTCGCTCAGGCTCTTGGACACCCCGAAGTCGAGCAGCTTCGCGGTCGTCCGATCGCCGCGCTCGGCCAGGAAGACGTTGTCGGGCTTGAGATCGCGGTGGACCACGCCGCGATCGTGCGCGGCCTCGAGCGCCGAGAGCACCTCCTCGGCGAAGTCGAGCGCCTCGCGCTCGGGCAGGGCGCCCTCGGTGCGGATGCGCGCCGCGAGGGTCTGGCCCTCGAGCAGCTCCATGACCTGGAAGGGCTTGCCGTCGTCGGTGTGCCCGAGATCGAAGACCTCCACGATGTTCGGGTGCCCGAGCGAGCCCGCGACCCGGGCCTCGCGCAGGAAGCGCTGCTGCGACTCGCTGCCCGCGGCGTAGCCGCGATGCAGGATCTTGAGCGCGACGGCCTTGCCGATCCGGAGGTTCTCCGCGCGGAACACCGCGCCCATGCCCCCCTGGCCGATCAGCGCGTCGATGCGGTACTTGCCCTCGACCACCTTGCCGACGAAGGCTTCGAGGTCTTCCGGATCGAGCGAGCCGTCGTCGCTCCGCGCGGAGGGGTGGAGGCTGTGCTCCCACGCGTAGTCCTCCTCGGAGGGCGGGGGCTTGCCGCGCGAGCGCGGCTTGCTCGCGAGCTCGATCGCCTTGCCCGTGACCGGACAGCGCCGCTCGGCCGCCTCGTGCGGCAGTCCGCAATGCGTGCAGCGGATGAAGCGTTGCTGGCTCATGACGGGCGGGCGGAACGTATCCTCCGCGCCCCTGTCCCTCAAGCAGCCTCCGCCTCTATTCGCAGGCCGGCGCTCGTCATAGGCTCCGGGGAGACCCATGGACCAGTTCATCGCGATCGCGCTCTCGCCACCGACGGTCGTCTTCACGGCGCTGCTCGCGTTGATGCTCGTCTACTGGGTCTTCGTGATGCTCGGCGCGCTCGACCTCGAGCTCTTCGATCCGGGCGGTGCGCTCGAGGGCGCCGAAGGGGCCGCCGAGGGCGCGGGCGAGGCCGCCGCCGAGGGCGCCGACGGAATCGAGGGCTTCGCCGGGGTGCTCTCGGCCCTGCGCCTCCGGCACGCCCCGCTCACCGTCGTGGCCAGCTTCGTCTCGCTCTTCGGCTGGCTCGGCAGCTACTTCGGCATGCGCTACCTCGCGCCCATCCTGCCGCTCGGCGACGTGCTCTCCGCGCTGATCGTCGCGCTCGCCGCGGCGCTGATCGCGCTCCCCTTCACGTCGCTCGTCACGCGCCCGCTGGCGCCGCTCTTCCGCACGACGCCCGCCCGCGGTCACGCGGATCTCGTCGGCAAGGTCGTCGTCGTGAAGACCCAGAAGGTCGACGGCGGCTTCGGTCAGGGCACGCTCGAGGACGGCCTCCTGCTCTCCGTGCGCTGCGAGGACGCGGACGCGCTCAAGCGCGGCGACCGCGCGCTGATCCTCGGCTGGGACGAGGAGAAGGAAGCGTTCGAGGTCGAGCCGCTCGAGGTCGTCATGGGCAAGGGCGACGACGAGAAGCGCCGCAGAGCGTGAAGCGCTCGGAATACTCACGCCTCATCCGCGGCTGACATCGCGGGCCCGGTCGTGTAGATCAGGCGCGCGCGATCGCCGGGGGTTTCGGGGTCGTGCGCCCGTAACGAGGGAGCGAACATGAGCGCGGATCTGATCCCGTGGGTTGTGGCGGCTGGCTCGGTGGTGGTGGTCCTCTTCGGGACGCTCGCGCTCTTCGCGCGCTTCTACCGGAAGGTCGATCAGGGACGGGCGCTCGTCATCAGCAAGATGTCGGGCGACCCGGTCGTGACGTTCTCCGGCGGCCTGGTGCTGCCGGTCATCCACCGCGCCGAGGAGCTCGACATCTCCGTGAAGACGATCGAGATCGATCGTCGCGCGGGGGAGGGGCTGATCTGCAACGACAACATCCGCGCCGACATCAAGGTCACGTTCTTCGTGCGCGTGAACAAGACGTCGGAGGACGTCCTCAAGGTCGCGCAGGGCCTCGGCGTGCGGCGCGCGTCCGATCCGGCCGCCGTCGAGGAGCTCTTCGCCGCGAAGTTCTCCGAGGCGCTCAAGACCGTCGGCAAGCGCCTCGAGTTCGAGGACCTCTACAAGGAGCGCGAGAAGTTCCGCGACGACATCGTCCGGGTCATCGGCGAGGACCTGAACGGCTTCGTCCTCGAGGACGCCGCGATCGACTACCTCGAGCAGACGCCGCTCGAGCACCTCGACAAGGACGACGTGCTCGATGCGCAGGGCATCCACAAGATCACGATGCTGACGACCCAGCAGCACGTGCTGACGAACAAGTACACGCAGGACGAGCGCAAGGAGATCACGCGCCAGAACGTCGAGGCCGACCAGGCGATCCTCGAGCTCGAGAAGCAGCGCGCCGAGGCGGTCGCCCGCCAGCAGCGCGAGATCGCGGTCATGACGGCCAAGGAAGAGGCCGAGACCCAGAAGATCCAGGCCGAGGAGCGCAAGCGCGCGGAGATGGCGAAGCTCCAGACCGACGAGGAGCTCTCGGTCGCCGAGGAGAACAAGCAGCGCCAGGTCGCGGTCGCGCAGTGGAACAAGCAGCGCACGCTCGCCGTCGAGGCCGAGCGCGTCGAGAAGGATCGCGGGCTCGAGGCGGTCACCCGCGAGCGGGAGGTGGAGCTCTCGCGCATCGCGAAGGAGAAGCTGCTCGAGGCGGAGAAGAAGGAGATCGCGGATCTGATCTCGAGCCGGATCTCGGTGGAGAAGAAGGTCGCCGAGGAGGAGGAGGGCATCTCCACGCTGCGCGCGCTGGCCCAGGCCGGCCGCAACAAGGACGTGGTGCTCATCAGCGCGGAGGCCGCGGCGCAGGAGAAGCTGGTCAAGGACATCAAGGGCGCCGAGGCGGCCGAGGAGGTCGCGAAGTACCAGGCGCGGATGAAGCTCATCGAGGCCGACGCGCAGCTCGAGGCCGCCGACAAGGAGGCCAAGGCGCAGATCCGCAAGGCCGACGGAACGAAGGCCGAGGCGGCCGCGCCGGGGCTCGCGCAGGTGCACGTGAAGGAGGCGATGGCGGCCGCGAACGAGAAGGAGGGCCTGGTCAAGGCGCGGGTCACCCTCGAGCAGATGCAGGCCGAGGCGGCCGGCGAGGAGAAGAAGGGGCTCGCGAAGGTCCGCGTGCGCGAGTCCGACGCGAAGGCGATCGAGATGCAGGGGCAGGCCGAGGCGAGCGCGACGCGCGAGCGGCTGCTCGCCGAGGCGGCGGGCACGAAGGAGAAGCTCCTGGCCGAGGCGAGCGGCGAGCGCGAGAAGGGAATGGCCGAGGCGCAGGTCGAGGAGGCCAAGGCCGCCGCGGTCGAGAAGCACGGCCACGCCGAGGCGACCGCGGTGCGCGAGAAGCTCCTCGCCGAGGCGGCGGGCCTCGCGCAGAAGGCCGCGGCGATGAAGGAGCTCGAGGGCGCGGGCAAGGACCACGAGGAGTTCCGCCTCCGCCTCGAGAAGGACAAGGAGGTCGAGCTCGCGCGCATCAACATCCAGCGCGACGTCGCCGAGGCGCAGGCCAAGACGCTCGGCGAGGCCCTGAAGAACACGAAGATGAACATCGTCGGCGGCGACGGCGAGTTCTTCGATCGCTTCGTGAAGGCCGTGAGCGTGGGCCAGTCGATCGACGGCTTCGTCGATCAGAGCGACACCGCGCAGAAGGTGCTCGCCGAGTACCTCAAGGGAAAGAGCAGCCTCCCGCAGGACCTGAAGGACGTGCTCATGCGGCCGCGGGTCACGCCGGCCACGGTGCAGAGCCTCACGCTCACCGCCGCGCTCGGCCAGCTGATGAGCACGGTCAAGAGCGTGGACAAGGTCAAGCTGCAGGAGCTCATCGACAAGGCGCGCGAGCTCGGCCTCGACCCCGCGCTGCCGGCGAGCGACGCCGACGCCGAAGAGTGAGCCCGCGATCGGTGCGGCGAGCATGAACGACATCGCGAACGCGAGCGTGAGCGCCGAGGCCCTCGAGACGGGGAGCTACGAGGTCCTGCGCGCGCGCCTCGCCGAGCAGGCGAAGGAGCTCGGCGCGAAGGCCGACGGCCTCAACGAGCGGCGCAAGGCGGCCTTCGGCGGGACCGAGCTCACCATCATCGGCAACGCGCGAGTGCGCACCGAGAACAACTGCGTCCCGCGCGACATCGTGCAGGTCGGAGGCAAGCTCCTCTTCGGCTTCAACGTCGCGGTTCACCTGCGGGAGCCGACGGTGGCGGACGTCTTCAGCCTGCACACGCTCGTGCCGGGCGCGGACGGCCTCGAGCTCGACCGTGTTACCGACGAGCATGCGGCCGACGAGTCCGCTCTGCTCTCGGACCCCGAGCTCGTCCGCCAGCTCGGCGAGCTCTACCGCTACTACAAGGGCGCGCGCCTCACCGAGCTGCGGATCACCGACACCCGCTTCCTGCTCGCGATCTTCCAGGTCGGCGACAAGCTCGACGACGTCCGCGTCTTCCACTGGAACCTCGCGCCCGACGGCTCCTCCCGCTACCTCGGCGATCGCGGGGAGCGGCAGAACGTCTCGCCGCCCTCGCACGACTTCGCGTGGACCGCGGTCACCCGCGACGATCACGTGGGCGGCCGCCACCCTCACATCAACGTCGACGACGCGCTCTTCATCGAGACGATCGGCGGCGACCTCACGATCAAGATCGAGGACAACACCGAGACCGGCGAGGGCGTCTACAGCGAGCCGGTCGAGGAGCGCGATCAGACCCTCGACGACGCCTCGATCGCGTGGGCGAAGGTCGGCGGCCTCTACCTGTTGAAGGTGCTGCCCTACCGCGAGAAGGCCCATCGCTACCTGGTCTTCGACACCCGCACCCACCGCGTCACCCGCATCGACGCGATCGGCCAGGCCTGCCTGCGCCTGCCCGAGGACCACGGCGTCATCTTCCCAGGCGGCTACTACCTGCAGAGCGGCGAGACGAAGCTCTTCGAGGGCGACAACGAGGGCCTCGAGCTCAAGCGCGCGATCAAGAGCCCGAACGGCGAGGACGTGCTCTACGTCTTCCACCGCCGGCGCGACGGCCTCTACAAGCTCCTGCCCTACAACCTGATCTCGAAGGAGCTGGCCAACCCGATCCTGTGCCACGGCTACTGCCTCTTCGACGACGGGCGGATGGTCATCTTCCGCTCGACCTCGCCCGAGCCGGTGCGCGTGCACCCGATGCAGGTCTGGCAGACGCCCTTCACCTCGATCGAGCACGCCGACCGAGCGCCGAAGGAGGGCGGCTACCTCGCGAAGATCGGCAACGCCGAGCTCGTCCGCGGCATCTCGGACGCGTACACGGTGCGGCGCCTCGCGCTCCCGCGGCATCCCTCGCGCCAGGGCTTCGAGGACCTGGTGGCGGCGGCCACGCGCACGCTCGACAGCTTCTACTGGCTCGGCCACGCCGAGGTGGGCGACCTCGCGGCGAGCCTCCAAGCGATCCGCCAGACCGCCGAGCTCGTGATCGACGAGTTCGAGAAGGTCGAGGCGATCCGCGCGCGCGCCGGCGAGGCGCTCTCGCAGGCGCGCGAGGCGCAGGCGAAGCTGGTGGGCTCGCTGAAGCCGGCCGAGTGGCGCGAGGTCGACGTGTTCATGAGCTCGCTGACCCGCCTGCGGAACCAGCGGGGGCACCTGATCACGCTGCGCGAGCTGCGCTACATGGATCTCGACGCGCTCGCCGCGCTCGAGGCGGAGGCGACGGCGGCCTTCGACAAGGTGAGCAAGGCGTGCGTGGAGCTCCTCGTCGGCGAGCGCGCGCTCGCGCCGCTCCAGGCGAAGATCGACGCGCTGCACGGCCGGATCGAGAAGGCCGCGAAGGGGGCCGAGCTCAAGCAGGCCGGCGAGGCGATCGACGAGGTCGGCGCCGGGCTTGACGTGCTGAGCGAGGTCGTCTCGAGCCTGAAGGTCGACGACGCCACGGCCCGCACCACGATCCTGCAGCGCATCAGCGAGGTGTACGCGCGGCTCAACCGCGCGCGGGCGACGCTCGCGAACCGCAAGAAGGACGTGCTCGGCCGAGAGAGCCGCGCGGAGTTCGCGGCGCAGCTCGCCCTGCTCGCGCAGAGCGTGACGAGCGCGCTCGCCCTCGCCGACACGCCGGACCGCTGCGATGAGCAGCTCTCACGCTTGATGGTGCAGCTCGAGGAGCTCGAGGCCCGCTTCGGCGAGCTCGACGAGCTCGTGGCCGAGCTCGCGCAGAAGCGCGAGGAGCTGGTCGAGGCGTTCGGCGCGAAGAAGCAGCAGCTCCTCGACGAGCGGCAGCGGCGCGCGGCGACGCTCACCGGCGCGGCCGAGCGCATCCTCACCGGGCTCACCCGGCGCGCGAAGAGCTTCGCCGACGCCGACGCGCTCAACGCGTGGTTCGCCGCCGATCCGATGGTGCTCAAGCTGCGCGATCTGGTGGCCCGCCTGCACGAGCTCGGCGACAGCGTCCACGCCGAGGAGCTCGCGGCCAAGCTCAAGACCGCGCGGCAGGACGCGACCCGCGCGCTCCGCGATCGGCGCGATCTCTTCGAGGGTGGCGACGACGTGATCCGCTTCGGCCGGCAGCGCTTCGGCGTCAACCGCCAGCCGCTCGAGCTGACCATCGTCCCGCGCGGCGAGGCGCTCGCGCTCCACCTGACCGGCAGCGACTACTACGAGCCGATCGCGGATCCGGAGCTCGAGGCCGCGCGCGATCTCTGGGACCAGGCGCTGATCAGCGAGACCCCCGAGGTCTATCGCGGCGAGTACCTGGCGGCGTGCGTCTTCTTCGACGCCGAGCGCGGCGAAGGGCAGCAGACGCTGGCCGTCCTGCACGCCGCGGCGCGCGAGGGCAAGCTCCTCGACGTCGTGCGCGCGGAGGCCGAGCGCCGCTACGACGAGGGCTACGATCGCGGGGTCCACGACGCCGACGCGGCGGCGATCCTGGAGCGCCTGCTCGCGATGGAGAGCACCGCGGGCCTGCTCCGCTATCCGCCGCGGGCCCGCGCGCTGGCCTGCTTGTTCTGGTCGAGCCTCGATGATCTCGGCGAGCGCGCGCGCCTCCATCGGCTCGCCTCGAGCCTCGGCCGGCTCGAGCGCACCTTCGGTCGCGCCGCCGCCGTCGACGAGCTGCGCCGCGAGCTCGGCGAGGCGATCGCGCGCTTCGGTGAGCGCGAGCGGCTCGAGGTGAGCGACAGCCTGCTCGCCGCGCGCTACCTCGGCGAGGAGCTCATGCAGCCCGAGCTCGCCTTCGCGACGAGCGCCGAGGCCAGCGAGCTCGAGCACGCGCTCCTGCACGATCTCGACAAGCGCAACGAGCGCGCGCTGCTCGAGGAGGACCTGCGCGCGAGCGACGGAACGATCGCCGATCGGCTGCGGCTCGCGCGCGCCTGGCTCTCGGCGTTCCTCGCCCGCGGCGGGGACGGGCTGGCCGGCCCGAGCGCCGAGCGGCGGGCGGAGCTCGCGCCCTCGCTCGAGGAGGCCGCGGTGCTCCTGATCACCGGCGCGAGCCTGACCCGCGAGACGAGCGCCGCGCTCGGCAGCGCCGTCGTGAAGGGCCTGCTCGGCCAGCATCCGCGCATCGCCGAGGGTGGCGCGCTCCCGCTGCGCCTCGACGAGCTCCTCGCGCGGCTCGACGACTTCGTGCACCGCAGGGTCCCGCGCTACCGGGCGTACCGCGAGCTGAAGCGCAGGCTGGTCGAGCGCGAGCGCGAGCGCCTGCGCCTCGCGGAGCTCGAGCCGCGTGTCCTGAGCAGCTTCGTGCGCAACCGGCTGATCGATCAGGTGTACCTCCCGCTGATCGGCGACAACCTCGCCAAGCAGATCGGCACCGCGGGCGCCGACTCACGCACCGATCGCATGGGGCTCTTGCTGCTGATGAGCCCGCCCGGCTACGGCAAGACGACGCTCATGGAGTACGTCGCGAGCCAGCTCGGGCTCGTGTTCATGAAGATCAACGGCCCCTCGCTCGGGCACTCGGTGACCTCGCTCGATCCGGCGGAGGCGCCGAACGCCACGTCGCGGCAGGAGGTGACGAAGATCGATCTCGCGCTCGAGATGGGCAACAACGTGATGCTCTACCTCGACGACATCCAGCACACGAGCCCCGAGCTCCTGCAGAAGTTCATCAGCCTCTGCGACGCGCAGCGGCGGATCGAAGGCGTCTGGAACGGCCGCACCCGCACCTACGATCTTCGGGGCAAGCGCTTCTGCGTCGTGATGGCGGGCAACCCGTACACGGAGAGCGGCGAGAAGTTCCAGATCCCCGACATGCTCGCGAACCGCGCCGACACCTACAACCTCGGCGACATCCTCGAGGGCAAGGGCGACGCGTTCGCGCTGAGCTACGTGGAGAACGCGCTCACCTCGAGCGCGGTGCTCTCGCCGATCGCGAGCCGCTCGCTCGACGACGTGCACCGCTTCGTCCGCATGGCGCAGGGCGAGGAGGTCCCCCAGGCCGACTTCGATCACTCCTACTCGGGCGTCGAGGCCCAAGAAGCGATCACCGTCCTCGAGAAGCTCTTCCGCGTGCAGGCCGTGCTCTCGAAGGTGAACGCGGAGTACATCCGCTCGGCCTCGATGGAGGACGCCTACCGCAAGGAGCCGCCGTTCAAGCTGCAGGGCAGCTACCGGAACATGAACAAGCTGGCGGAGAAGGTCGTCGCGGCGATGAACGAGGGCGAGCTCGAGCGCGCGATCGACGAGCACTACGCGAGCGAGTCACAGACCCTGACGACCGGCGCCGAGCAGAACCTCCTCAAGCTCGCCGAGCTGCGAGGCCGCCTGAGCGCGGCGCAGGCCGCGCGCTGGAGCGAGATCCAGCGCGAGTACCAGCGCCGAAAGACGATGGGCGCCGCCGACGACGATCCGGTCACCCGCATGACCGGCACGCTCAGCGGCCTCGGCCGCCAGCTCGACGAGATCTCGGGCGCGATCCGCGACGCCGCCGACCGCATCGTCCCGAGCAGCGACTACGAGCTGAAGTGAGCCGGCGCGCCGGCCTCTAGGCCCGGTGGCCGAGGCGGAAGCCGATGACGAGCGTACCGGCCTGGTAGGACTGCCCGGCGATGAAGAAGGGGTCGCCCGGGGAGGCGAGGATGCTGACCTCGGGGAGGTAGTCCTGCTCGCCCGGTCGGTTGATCGAGACCGAGAGGCGGAAGCGGCCCTCCCGCGTGATCTCGCGGAGAACGATCCGCATGTGGCGCCCGTTCGGCAGCGGGACCTGATGCGCCTGGCCCACACGGAGCTGGACGTGGGGCGACGAGAGCAGGGCCATCGAGCGGAAGCTGTCGAAGGGCGGGCGCCGCAGCGCCGGTACGTCGGCGAGCCGCGGATCGATGACCCCTCCCTCGTTCGTCGCGAGGACGATGAGCACCTCGGCCGGGACCGCTGCCTGAGCCGCGCGCTGTTTGGCCGGCGCCTGTGCGTGCGCGCTCGTGCCCACCGCGAAGGCGAGCAGGAGGATCGAGGCTGTCAACGCGCGGCGCACGTGCTCACTGGACCCTTTCCTCGCCCTCGTCGACATCGACCGCCGGCTTGTCGTCGCTGATCCAGACGACCGCGATGCGCTCGCCTTCCTGGCCCTCGACGCTGAAGATCGCGCCGGTGCTGTAGCCGAAGTCCACCTCGACGACCTCCGAGCCGGGCGGCGGCGCCGCGGTCGTCGGCGTTTCGGGCAGCTCCTCGCCGCCCCCGAGAGGCTGGAGCACGACCAGGAGCACGGCCGCCGCCATCGCGAGCACCGCACCGGTCGCGATCCACAAGGCTCGGTTGCTCTTCTTGTGAAGGGTGACGGGGGGCTCGGACCTGGCGGGCTCGGACTTGGTGGTGGCGCCGCCCGGGATCACGCCGAGCGCAGGGCGCGCGGGCTTCTCCGCCGGCCTCTCCTCAGCCAGCTCGTCCCGACCGAGCATCGGATCGCCATCATCGCTGGCCGAGGCCAGCTTCGCGGTGATGCCGGCGAAGAGCGCCTCCGAGTCGATCTCGTCGCCACGCTCCTCCGCTCCGCGGGCGAGGAGCATGCGCAGGTGCGCCAGCCCCTCGAGCTTCGCGCGCGCCTCGGCGCTCTCGTCGAGCTCCTCGCGGACGGTCTCGGCCGCCTCGCCCGTGAGCTCGCCGTCGAAGTACTGCTGAAGTCGGTCCTCGGAGGCAGCCATGATCAATCCTCGATGTCGAGATCCCCTTCCATGTAGTCGCTGAGCGAGGCCTGCATCTTCTTCCGCGCGTGGAAGAGGCGGCTCATGATGGTGCCCTTGGGCACGTCGAGCACCTCGGCCATCTCTTCGTACGAGAGGCCCTCCACCTCGCGCAACAAAATCACGGCGCGATGATACTCGGGCAGCTCCTCGAGCGCGCTCTGGATGCGGCCGAGCAGCTCGCGGCGGATCACCGTCTTGCCAGGGTTCGAGTCGAGGATCCGCGGCAGGAGCGTGCCGTCGCCCGCGATCTCGTCGTCGTGCCGCCCGACCCGGTCGTCGTACTCGAGGCCCTTCGCGTTGCGACGGCGGCGGACGTGATCGATCGAGAGGTTCATGATGATGCGGTAGAGCCAGGTGTAGAAGCTGCTTTGCCCTTGGAACTTGTCGATGTGGCGGTGGACCTTCACGAACCCGTCTTGCACCACGTCGAGCGCGTCCTGCTTGTTCTTCACCACCCCGTAGGCGACGGCGTAGGCGCGGCGGTGGTAGCGCTCGAAGAGGCTCCGGAACGCTTGCTGGTCTCCGTCCTGGACACGGCGCACGAGATCGCGGTCGTCCGCGGGCTCCGTTCCATCTGCGGCCTTCGACGGCGGTCCCACGGCTTCATTCATGCCCGCCCCGCCCCCCGCTTGCGCTGCAGGGGGCGCCGGGATGCTGTCCCGCGCGGCCGGCTTCATGGCCGCGTTTGTAGCACGTTCGAGCCCGGAGGATCTGTCGGGAGGCCCCGGGGCTGGTGTCGCACGTAGCGTCGGATTAGGGTCGGGCATCGTGAACATCGATCCAGTGTCTCTCGTGGGGTCGTTGAACCCCCCGCAGCGGGAGGCGGTCCTGTACGAGGGCGGCCCGCTGGTCGTCTTTGCGGGCGCCGGGAGCGGAAAGACGCGCGTCATCACGCACCGCGTGGCGAACCTGGTCGCCGAGCGGGGTGTGGCGGCGTGGAACGTCCTCGCCGTCACCTTCACGAACAAGGCGGCCGGCGAGATGCGAGAGCGCCTCGAGCACATGCTCGGTGGCGCCGCGGCCCGCGATCTCTGGGTCGGCACGTTCCACGCGACCTGCGCTCGGCTGCTCCGGCGCTACGCGTCGGAGGTCGGCATCAAGCGGGACTTCACGATCTACGACGACGCTGACCAGCGGGCGATGATCAAGCGCGTGCTGCGCGACGTGTCGCTCGACGAGAAGCGCTTCGCGCCGAAGCTCGTCGCGGCGCGCATCAACCGCAGCAAGCAGGAGGTGCTCGGCCCCGACCAGGTGGTGGTCGGGGACTTCTGGGACGAGCACGTCGTCAACGTGTACCGCGTCTACGAGGAGCGGATGCGCGCCGCGAACGCGCTCGACTTCGGCGATCTGCTCTACCGACTGGTGGTCGCGCTCGAGGCGAACGCCGGGCTGCGCACCGAGCTGAGCCGGCGCTTCCGGCACCTCTTGGTCGACGAGTTCCAGGACACCAACCAGGTGCAGTACCGGTTGGTCCGGGCGATCGCCGCCGAGCACCGGCAGGTGACGGTGGTCGGCGACGACGACCAGAGCATCTACCGCTGGCGGGGCGCGGATCGCCGCAACATCCTCGACTTCACGCGCGAGTTCCCGGACGCGCACGTCGTCAAGCTCGAGCAGAACTACCGGTCCACCGCCCGGATCCTGCGGGCGGCGAACGCGGTCATCACCCACAACCTCGAGCGCGAGCCCAAGCAGCTCTGGACCGAGAACGAGGAGGGGCCCCGCATCACGGTGATGCGCTGCTTCGACGAGCGCGAGGAGGCCGAGCTCTGCGTGCGCGCGGTGCAGGAGCTTCGGGCCTCGGGGCGCTCCCTCTCCGAGATGGTCCTCTTCTATCGGATCCACGCCCAGTCGCGCGTCTTCGAGGAGGCGCTCCGCGCCCAGAACGTGCCCTACCGGGTGATCGGGGGCGTGCGCTTCTACGATCGCGCCGAGATCAAGGACATGCTGGCGTACCTGCGCCTCGTCGCGAACCCGGACGACGACGTGAGCCTGCTGCGGGTGATCAACGTCCCCGCGCGCGGCATCGGGAAGAAGAGCATCGAGGGGCTGCTCGATCGAGCCGCCAGGAGCGGCCGAGGGCTCTTCAGCGCGCTCGAGGAGGCGGCCGCCGAGAAGAACGCGGCGGCCAAGCGCTTCGGCGAGTTCCTCGCGGTGATCAAGGGCATCCAGGCACGCCACGCCGCCAAGGAGAGCCTCCCCGCGCTCGGCTACGCGGCGTTCGCCGACACCGGCTACGACGCCGCGCTCACCGCCGAGGACACTCCCGAGGCGGACGCACGGAAGCAGAACATCCAGAACTTCCTCGGCTCGATGCAGGAGCTCTGGGAGGCCAACCCCGAGCTCGATCTCTCGGGCTTCCTCGAGCAGGTCACGCTGCAGACCGACGAGACCGGCGACGCCGCGAGCACCGATCGTCTGGCGATGATGACCGTCCACGCGGCCAAGGGGCTCGAGTTCCCGGTGGTGATCGTCGCCGGGCTCGAGGAGGGCACGTTCCCCTTCGAGCGGGAGAACGAGGAGGATCGCTTCGAGCAGCTCGAGGAGGAGCGGCGGCTGGCCTACGTCGCGTTCACCCGCGCCGAGGAGAAGCTCTTCCTGACCTACGCGAGCTCGCGGCGGCTCTTTCGCGATCGCAAGAGCCAGAGCCCCTCGCGCTTCATCGCCGAGCTGCCCCGCGAGGACGTGCAGACGATCGGCGGGCGTCCCGCGCCGAGCCGTGGGTACGAGGCGCCGCGCTACGGCGGATCGTCCTCGGCCG
This sequence comes from Pseudomonadota bacterium, assembly GCA_023427125.1. Lineage (GTDB taxonomy): Bacteria > Myxococcota_A > Polyangia > Polyangiales > Sandaracinaceae > JAEZBP01. Next base: position 15,905 of record JAEZBP010000435.1, read on the forward strand.
CCTGGAGTCCGCGCCGCCCCACTCCGTCCGTCCCTCGATCCGCCGAGTCCTACGTCGACCGCTCGGAGGGCTCGGACCTCGACGGGGTCCGGGTCGGGATGACCGTCCGGCACACCAAGTTCGGCCGGGGTCGGATCGTGAGCATCAAGCCGACCGTGCCGCCCCGGGCCGACGTGGACTTCCAGAGCTTCGGCCTGAAGACCATCCAGCTCAGCTACCTGCAGCCGGGGTGAGCGCACGGTCGGGCCGCTCCGCAAGGGCCGTACCGCCGCTCGCCCGCCTCAAGGCCGCCCGATCATCCTCATTTCGTGGGACATTCGAGGGTGTCGGTATACCGACGGCGCCCCTGTCGGGGCGGAGTCAACGCCGGTTCTCAGGGGCGCTATGCGCTGGCGGCCTTCTTTTCCGACTTCGTGCTCGATCCTCCGCTCTCGCCGGAGGAGCTGCTGCCGGAGTCGGTGCTCGAGCTCGACGAGGTCTCGCTCGAGCTCGACTTGGACGAGGAGCCGCCCGAGCCTCCCTTGGAGGTCGAGCTGTAGAGGTCCGCGTACCAGCCCCCGCCCTTGAGGATGAAGTTGCCCCCGCTGATCATCCGGCGGGCCTTGTTCTTCCCACACTTCGGGCACTTCTTGACGGGGGCGGCGGAGATGCGCTGCTCCAGCTCCCACTGGTTGCCGCACGCATCGCAGCCGTAGTCATAGGTCGGCATCCTAACCTCCTGCCGCCGAGGGCGGCCGACGCTGACGATAAGCCGCGAGCGTCCCCAGTCAAGGCTGGGGATGTGCGCGAGATCAGTGGGTTTTGGGCTCAGCCGCCCTTGACCATCTCCTCGCGCCGCTTGAGCTCCTCGAGCGCGGCCTCGAGCTCGGCCATCTCCTCCTCGTCCATCTCCGCCTCGGTGTCGACCGCCTCGACGCGGGCGGCCACGGCGGGGGCCTCCTCGGCGACCAGCCCCATCTCCCGCTTGAGCGCCTCGAGCTCGGCGTCGGCGCCCGCCGTCTGCTCGAGCTTCTGGAAGCGCGACTTCAGCACGTCGCCCGAGTACTCCTCGCTGAGCTCGGCGCCCGCCTCGGCCTCGGCCTCGATCTGGTCGATCTTCTCGGCCATCCGGTCGAAGGTCTCGAAGGCGCTGTTGTCCGCGAGACCGCTCATGGTCTCCTGGATCTGCTTCATCGCGGCCGCGCGGCGCTGCCGGGCGATGAGCACGTTCTTCTTGCGCTTCGCCTCTTCGATCTTGTTGTTGAGCGCGCGCAGCGCCGTCTTCAGCTGGTTGACGGCGAGCTGCTGCTTCTGCCACTGGTCCTCGAACGCGGCCGCGAGGGTCTCGTGCTCCTTCTTGCGGAGCAGGGCCTCCTTCGCGAGCTCGTCGTCCCCGGCGCGCACCGCGAGCATGGCCTTCTTGTGCCACTCGTCGAGCACGCCCTTCTCGTTGTTGTACTGCTTCTGCAGCCGCTTCTCGTCAGCGATGGCGACGGCGACCTGCTTCTTCGCCTCGACGAGCTGCTGGTTCATGTCGACGATGACCTGGTTCAGCATCTTCTCGGGGTCTTCCGACTTGCTGATCAGGTCGTTCAGGTTGCTCTTGATGAGCGTCGCGAGGCGGCCGAAGAAGCCCATTGCCGTTCACCCTTCTCAGTGAGCCGCGCGCACGAACTCGCGCAGGGTCGGGTAGTGGTTGGTCACGGCGACGATGAAGTCGTCGAGGGTCCCGGAGAACTCGCTGAAGTCGAGGTTCTCGAGCCGCAGCGTGGCGGTGATCACGACGTCCCCGTCCGCAACCCCATAGGCGCCGTGCACCATGTCCTCGGCGTTCATGCGCAGGATCTGCTCGAAGAAGGCCTCCCGCTGCTTGGGATCGAGCCGATCGAGCTCGAGGACCTTCAGGCGGAAGAGGACCATCCCGTCCGCGAGCCGGACGGCGATGTGCTCGCGGCCGTCCGAAGGATCGGTCACGAGCCAGGTGTCGTCCGCCACCTCACGGTGGGGGTGGCCCGAGCGGCCGAGATATGCCTCGATGTCTTCACGCGTGCGCATGCGTCTCCCTCGCGAACGACGCGGCCCTCCGCGGCGCCGCGGGAGAGTAACGAGGGTGAGCGGAGGGGGTCAACCGTCGGCTGTGTCCTACGGTGCACAAGGTCTCGGAAGAACCCGATATTCCAGGGCTCCATCGGAGGGGCGCTCCGCCCCCGTGGAGCGATCCCGACGGCGCGGCGACCCGCCGGAGCGCGCTTTGCCGCAATGGGGGAGGGGCTGGAACAGCTGGAACAGCCCCTCCAGCCAACCTCAAGTCTCTTCGTCGGCCGGGTTGGCGAGCTTGCGCGTCCAGAGGATCGCGTCCTTGCGCTCGCCACCCGTCATGATGCCGCCCGCGAGCAGGCCCGTCTTGCGGAAGCCGGCCGCGAGGTACGCCGTGGCGAGGCCGATGTCGTCGGCCGGGGCGAAGGCGAAGCCGCTCACGATGCCGCGCGCGGTCAGGTCGTCGCTCAGCTTGCGCAGGCCGCCGGTGAGCGCGAGCACGTCGAGGTCGTCCTCCGGGGAGCGGGAGACCTCGAAGAGCGAGTGGCCGAAGCAGTCCTGGTACTCGATCGAGAGGTGGTTGGGCTTGCCGCGCTTGGCGGTCGCCTCCACGTAGACTCGCTCGGCGTCGCGGCCGAAGTCGTCGAAGGCATTGAGCCCGCGGCCCTTGCGCCAGGCCTCGTCGCGCGCCTTGAGCGCGACGGAGTCCTCGACCTCGACCACGTCGACGACGGCGGAGAGATCGTCCGGCACCTCGCGCGCGTTCTTCTTGCCGTGGGTGACGGTCCGCTCGGCGCGCTTGAGGCCTTCCTCGGTGACCTCGATCGAGGCGGTGCGCTCGTTGATCAAGCAGCCGCAGAGGTGGCCGTCGCTCCGCTTGTAGAAGCCGGGGATGGTGCCCTCGCGTACGAACCCGACGCGGGTCCACGACGAGACCTCGTCCTTCTCGACGAGGGTGATGACCTTCTCGACGCCCTCGCGCTTCGCGACGGACTGGATGAACAGGCGCTTCGCCGGCAGCGCGCCGGACCGGAAGTCGATGACTCGGATGAAGCCGACACGCCGGTTGAGCAGCAGGCACAAGAAGGCGCTGTCGCTCTTGAAGTGGAGCTCTTCGACGATGGGCACATCGCGTGCCGCCTGAGCCTTGGCCATGAACGTCACTCCTTCACGAGACGCGCTCGGTACGCCGACCGCGAGATGCGGGAGACGTGATGCATGAGGGACCGGAACGAGCGCAGGCGGGGGAAGCCCGGAAGCGAGGGGAGGGGTCCGAGGTGCCCCGCCGGAAAAAAAAGCGCCGAAACGTACGGCGCGAATTTCGGGGTGTCAATGTTGGACCCCCGCGTTCTCGGCGCTCGCGAGCTCCTCGGCGATCGCGCGATCGAAGGCCTCGAACGGCTGCGCGCCGAGGAGCACGCGCTCCCCGATCAGGAACGCGGGCGTGCCGATGCGGATCCCGGCGCGGGTCACGGCGGCGATGTCCGCGTCGATGATCTGGGTGTGCCGCCCGCCGTCGAGCGCCTGCGCGACCCGCTCGGCGTCGGCGCCCACGCGGGAGGCGTGCTCGAGGAGGGCGTCGCGCCCGAGCGCCGCTTGGCTCTCGAAGAGGAGGTCGTGAAACCTCCAGAAGCCCTCGTCGCCGAGCTGCCGGTGCACCTCGATGGCCGCGATCGCGGCCGCTCGCGCCGAGCGATGGAAGGGGAGCGGGTAGTGCCGGAAGACCAGCTGCACCTCGGGGTGCTCGGCCAAGACCCGCTCGAGGGTCGGGCGCACGTCGCGGCAGAACGAGCACTCGAAGTCGCTGAAGACCTGGACGACCAGCCGAGGTCTCGCGGCGCCGCGTCGCGGGGCGTCCGGCGGCGCAGCGATGCGGGCGCGCTGCTCGCCTTCGGGGAGGGGCTCGGGCGCGCGCTCCTCCTCGGCGGGGGGCTCCAATACCTCGTGCGCCGCAGGGCTCCGCAGCGAGGGGCGGGCCTCGGCGAGCACCCGCGCGTAGAGCTCGGCCCGGTCGATCCCTCGGGCGACCGCCTCGCTCGCGAGCGCGAGCTCCTCATCGATGATCGCCGCGAGCTCCCCGCCGGGCGGGACGCCGAGGAGCACGCGGCCGTTCACGAAGACGGTCGGCGTACCATCGACCCCGAGCGCGTCGGCGAGCGCGAGGTCGCGCTCGATCCCCTCGCGATGCACCCTCCCGCGGAGCGCGATCCGGAAGCGCGTCGCGTCGAGGCCGAGGCGAGAGGCGTGCGCGATCAGGTCCGGCTCTCGGACGCCGCCGGTGAGCAGCGCGTCGTGGTAGCGCCAGAACGCGGGATCGCCGCCCTGGGCGCGCGCCTCTTCGGCGGCCTCGGCCGCGAGGGCCGCGTGCTCGTGGAAGGGGAGGGGGAGGTGCCGGAAGTAGTGGCGCACGGAGCCTTGCGCGAGCAAGCGGGCGAGCGCCGGCGCCGCGTCGCGGCAGTGCGGGCACTCGAAGTCGCTGAACACGACCACGGTCACGAGCGGCGCGCTGGCCCCGTGGCTCGGCGCTCCCTCGATCGGGACCGCCACGCGCGGGATGTCCGCTCGCTCGGCCCACGGGCTCGTGCCGCC
>JAEZBP010000800.1 GCA_023427125.1 Pseudomonadota bacterium
GGCCTGCCGCGCCGGAGAGCGCGATCTTCCCGGTCGCGTTCGGTGTGGCCGCCCTGCTCAGCGCGCCCCTACGACACAAGGATGAGGTCGCGCTGGTCTTGCTCGCCGACTCGAGGCCGCGGGCCGATCTCGACGAGCTCGATCGTGGCGCGCTCGCGACCGCCCTCGAGCTCGTCGGCGAGGCGCTCTTCGCCCGCGCGCTCGCGGCCGCGGCGAGTCCGGCGCGCAACACCGATCCCATCGAGCTCTCGGGGCTGCCCGGCCACGATCCGGTCACCGGGCTGCCCGATCGCAGGCTCCTGACGCGCGCGATCGATCACGCGATCGCCGAGGGCCGGGGCCTCGCGGTCGCGATCGTGGCCCTCGATCGTTTCCAGCGCGTCGACGACTGGCTCGGGCACGCGGTGGGCGACGAGGTCCTCCGGCAGGTCGGAGCGCGGCTGCTCGACACCACCGGCGAGCACGATCTGGTCGGCCGCGGCAGCGGCGACGAGCTCATCGTGGTCTTGGCCCGCATCCGCTCGCCGAGCGCGGCGCACGCCCGCGCCGATCGCCTGATGCAGGCCATCCGCGAGCCCTTCCACGTGCAGGGCTACGAGCTCACGCTGACCGCGACCATCGGGCTGAGCCGCTTCCCCGATCACGCGAGCGACGCGGCCCTCCTGCTCCGCTACGCCGGCATCGCGATGCACCGCGCGAAGGCTCGCCGGCGCGGGCGGCTCGAGTCGTTCACGCCCGAGCTGAAGGAGGCGGTCGAGCAGCGCGGCGACATCGAGCGACGGCTGCGCCGTGCGATCGGCGCGGGCGAGCTGGTCCTGCACTATCAGCCGAAGATCGATCTCGCCGCGGGGCGAGCGACCGGCGTCGAGGCGCTGATCCGCTGGCAGCGCGGCGACACGATGATCAGCCCCGCGCAGTTCCTCCCGGTGGCCGAGGAGTCGGAGCTGATCGTGCCGATCGGCACCTGGGTGATGCTCGATGCGTGCCGTCAGATGAGGCGGTGGCGCGATCGCGGGGTCCCGCTCGACTCGGTGTCGGTCAACGTCTCGGCCCTGCAGTTCGGGCGCGCCGACTTCGTCGGCACCGTGGCGCGCTCGCTCGAGAGCGCGGGCCTCGCGCCCAAGCACCTCGAGCTCGAGGTCACCGAGACCTCGCTGATGGACGACGTGCACGGCGCGGCGGAGCGGCTCGCGGCGCTGCGGGCGCTCGGTGTCCGTGTGTCGGTCGACGACTTCGGCACCGGCTACTCGTCGCTCGCATACCTGCAGCGGCTCCCCGTGGACGTCCTCAAGATCGATCGCTCGTTCGTGAAGGACCTCGACGCGACGGGCCAAGCGAGAGACCACGCCCACGCGCTCGCGCAGGCGATCACGGGTCTCGGCCACCACCTCGGCCTGCGGGTGCTCGCCGAGGGCGTCGAGACGCAGGCGCAGCTCGACGCGGTGAGCGCGCTCGGCTGCGACGAAGTGCAGGGCTACTTCTTCTCGAAGCCCTTGCCCGCCGCGCAGATCCCCGCGCACCTCAGCGCGGCCTGAGCATCGCACCCCGCTGCGCAGGAGCCTGGTGAGGCCGATCGCGCCCTGCTACGCCCACGCGCGGATGACTCGCGTGCTCGTCATCGGGCTCGACTGCGCGCCGCCGGCGCTGGTCTTCGATCGGCTGCGCCGGTCGATGCCGTCGATCGCGTCGCTGATGCGCCGCGGCGCGTGGGGGCCGCTGCGCTCCACGCTCCCGCCGATCACCGTGCCGGCGTGGACGTGCATGGTGAGCGGGCGCGATCCGGGCGAGCTCGGTCTCTACGGCTTTCGCAAGCGGGTGCCCGGGAGCTACGCGCTCGAGATGGCCGACGCGCGCGACGTCGAGGTGCCGCGGGTGTGGGACGTGCTCGGCGACGCGGGCAAGCGCGTCTCGGTGCTCTACGTGCCGCCGACGTCGCCTCCTCTTGCGGTGAACGGCCAGCTCGTCTCGTGCTTCCTCACGCCCTCGAGCGAGGTCCCGCACACGCACCCGCCCGAGCTCGCGGCGACGCTGAGCACACGCTTCGGGCCGCACGCGCCCGACGTCGGCGAGCTGCGCGCGGCCGAGCCCGATCGCCTGCTCGAGGAGCTCTACGCCACGGGCCGGCAGCACTTCGGCGTGGCCCGCGCGATGTGGAAAGAGGAGCGGCCCGACTTCCTGATGATGGTGGAGATGGGCACCGATAGGCTCCACCACGCGCTCTGGACGCACCTCGATCCCGATCACCCCGAGCACGATCCGTCGCATCGGCTCGTCCGGGAGGTGCGCGACTACTACGCGTTCCTCGACGCCGAGGTCGGCGCGCTGGTGCGGGAGACCGACGAGGACACCGCGATCCTGATCGTGAGCGATCACGGCGCGCGCCGGATGGAGGGCGCGATCTGCGTCAACGAGTGGCTGCGACGGCGAGGCTGGCTGATGTTGAAGGAGGCGCCGCGCGAGCCGGGCCCCCTCCGCGCCGAGCTCGTCGACTGGTCGCGCACCCGCGCGTGGGCCGAGGGCGGCTACTACGCGCGCGTCTTCCTCAACGTGGAAGGGCGCGAGCCCGAGGGCATCGTGCCGGCCGAGCGACTCGACGCCGAGGTGGCGGCCCTCGCCGCCGAGCTCGAAGCGATGCAGATCGAGGGAGTGGACGGTCTCTCGGTACGCGCGCATCGCCCGCGCGATCTCTATCGCGAGGTGCGCGGCCTCGCGCCCGAGCTGCTCGTCATCTTCGGGGATCTCGCGTACCGCTCGGTCTCGCTCGTCGGCGGCTCGCTCTTCGAGCGTGAAGACGATCGCCGCCCGGACGGCGCCAACCACGACTGGGACGGCGTCTTCGTCGCCGCCGGCCGTGGCGTCGGCGCGCGCGGCGAGCTCCACGACCTCTCGATCCACGACGTCGGCCCGACGATCCTGCGCTTGATGGGCGTGGAGGTCCCGAGCGGCTGGCTGGGTCGCGATCGGAGCGCGTCATGAGCGCGCGCGCGATCGTCATCGGCCTCGACGGCGCCGACGTCGATGTCATCGAGGCCCTCGGCGCCGAGCGCTTGCCCACCCTTCACGCGCTGATGGCGCGCGGCGCGTGGGCGCGGCTCGAGAGCGTGAAGCCGCCGGCCACTTTGCCGAACTGGACGACCTTCCTCACCGGCGTCGATCCGGGCCGCCATGGCGTCTTCGACTTCACCACCCGGCGCGGCTATCGCGTGGCGTTCACCGCCGGCACCGTGCGCGAAGCGCCCACCCTCGCCTCACGGCTCGACGCGCTCGGCCTGCGCTGCGCGTGCGTCGGCTTCCCCGCGACCTGGCCTCCCGAGCGCCTCGAGCACGGTGTGTTCCTGAGCGGCTGGGACTCGCCGGTCGCGTTCGAGGCCGATCGCTCGTTCGTGTGGCCGCACTCGCTCTTCGACGAGCTCACCCTGCGCTTCGGCCCCTTGCGCTTCGACGACGCCGACGAGTTCGACGCCGACGCACCGGGCTGGCACGCGCGCCTGCCCGGCGTGCTGGTGGATCGCGTGCGGCAGAAGACCGAGCTCGCGCGCTGGCTCCTCGATCGCGAGCGCTGGGATCTCTTCGCGTTCTACTTCGGCGAGAGCGACACCGCCTCGCACCACCTCTGGTCGCTCTGGGACGCGGCCTCGCCGAGGCACCCCGCGCACGTCACGCAAGAAGAGCAGGACGGCCTCGCGCGGGTCTACGAGGCGCTCGACGCCGCGGTCGCCGCGCTGATCGACCGCGCCGGCCCCGACGCCGAGGTCACCCTGGTGAGCGATCACGGCTCGGGCGGCGCGAGCGACAAGGTGCTCTACCTGAACCGTGCGCTCGCCGACGCGGGCCTCCTCACGTTCAAAGAGGGCAGCGCGATGGCGCCGCTGATCGCGCGCCTCAAGGACCGCGGCCTCGGCGTCCTCGCCCCTCGCGCCCGCCAGCTCCTCTTCTCGGCGGCTGGGCGCGCGCTGCCGGGCATCGTCGAGTCGCGAGCGCGCTTCGGCGCGATCGACTTTCCGAAGACCCGCGCGTTCAGCGACGAGCTCAACTACTTCCCATCCGTGTCGTTCAACGTGCGCGGCCGTGAGCCGGAGGGCGTGGTCGACGCAGCGGACCGGCACGCGCTCGCTCGCGAGGTCGAGGCCGCGCTCCTCGCGCTCCGCGATCCGTGGACGAACGCCGAGGTGGTGAGCGCGGTCTGGCCGCGCGAGGAGCTCTACGAGGGGCCGCACCTCTCGCGCGCGCCCGATCTCGTGATCGAGCTGGCGCTCGACCGCGGCTACAGCGTGAACCTGATGCCCTCGGGGGGCGCGCCGCCCGGGACGGGCCCCTGGCGCCGGCTCACGCCCGACGAGCACCTCGGCCGCAAGGGCCGGAGCCTGCCGGGCAGTCATCGCTCGCACGGCCTCTTGGTCATGGCGGGCCCCTCGGTGCGCGCGACCGGCGAGCTCTCCGCGCGCATGCCC
>JAEZBP010000552.1 GCA_023427125.1 Pseudomonadota bacterium
CCGCCCGCCTCCAGGACATCGACTCACCCCACCACCTCACCGGACCCATCGACTCGCTCGACGAAGAGCTCGACGAGAAGAAGGGAGGCTGAGCGTGGATCTCAACATCCTCTGGTTCGTGCTCCTCGCGTTCCTGCTGCTCGGCTACGCGATCCTCGACGGCTTCGATCTCGGGGTCGGGATCATCCACGTCTTCGTGCGCGGCGAGACCGAGAGGCGCCTCACGCTCAACAGCATCGGCCCGTTGTGGGACGGCAACGAGGTGTGGCTCGTCACCTTCGGCGGCGCGCTCTTCGCGGCCTTTCCGGAGGCGTACGCGACGATCCTCTCGGCGCTTTACTTCCCGGTCATGGTGCTGCTCTTCAGCTTGATCGGCCGGGCGATCTCGATCGAGTTCCGCAGCAAGCGGCCGTCCACGGCGTGGCGCGCCTACTGGGACTTCAGCTTCTTCCTCTCGAGCTTCGTCGTGACGTTCCTCTTCGGGGTCGCAGCCGGCAACGCGATCGCCGGCATCCCGCTCGACGCGCGCGGCGTCCACGTCGGCTCCATGCTCGGCCTCGTCACGCCGTACACCGTCGCGATCGGCCTGTTCACATGCGCCACCGCCGCGATGCATGGATCGATCTTCCTCTACCTCAAGACCGAGGGCGAGCTGCAGAAGCGGGTCCACAAGTGGATGTGGCGCACGTTCTTCGTGTTCCTCGCGATGTACGTGGTGGTCAGCGTCTTCACGCTCGCGGTGGTGCCGCACGCCGCCGAGAACCTCGCGCGCTGGCCGATCCTCTGGGTGATCCCGGTCCTCAACGCGCTCGCCGTCGCCAACATCCCGCGCGCGATCCACAAGGGGAGGCCGCGCTACGCGTTCTTCTCGTCCTGCTGCGTGATCGCGGCGCTCGTGGCGCTCTTCGGGCTCGCGATCTTCCCGAACCTGGTGGTCTCGAGCACCGCCGCGCCGAGCCTGACGATCTACAACGCGGCCTCGAGCCCGAAGACGCTCGGCATCATGGCGATCATCGCCGCCGTCGGGATGCCCTTCGTCCTCACGTACACGGCCATCGTGTACTGGGTGTTCCGAGGCAAGGTGCAGCTCTCGAAGCTCTCGTACTAGCACCGAGCAGCCGCACCGGCGCCCGAGCCCGGCTCGCGGGCCGACGGCCGCTGCACGATCGCCCCGCGTGCGCCCGGTCCCGGGCACCGAGGCGCGAAGACTCACACCGGGGATGCGGCCGCGCATCGACGACCCTAGAGAATGCGGCGCCGCCTTGACGCGTTCTCGGCCTGCTCTCGCACACCCCAACCGAGCCGCGACGGACGCGCCCCCGACCGAGCCCCCCGACAATTCCGTGGGTGGGGGCACGGCGGTCCGGGAAACGTGGTAGTACCCGCCGCGCTCGAACACCCCACGACCATGAAGAAGACGCCTACAGCACTGAAGGCCGCCGGCCCGCGCCGTCGCCTCCGCGACCCCTTCGACCTCTACCTGGCCGGGCTCTCGACGCTCTCGCCACCACTCGATCGCAACGGAGAGGTCAGCGCCGCGCAGCGGCTCGAGGCCGCCGAGTGGGCGTGCCTCGATCGCCTGCTCGACGTCGGCGTGCCCTTCCCGGAGCTCGAGGCGTGGGCCGCCGGCCTCGACGAGGGGCGCCTCGAGGTGGTCTCGCTGGCTCAGCTCGGTGTGTACGAGGGCAACGAAGGCCGCGCGCGCCTGCACAAGCTCGTGCATCGCGCCGCCATGCTCGAGCGCCGCTGCGCGGGCCTCGTGGCGGGCCGCACCAACACGCGCGGGGCCGAGCGCCGCGCGGCGACCGAGCGCGCGCGCAAGGATCGCGCGGAGGCCGTCCGAAAGATCGGCCTCAGCCGCGAGCGCGTGCAGGAGCTGCTCGATCGGGTCCGCGGCGAGCTCGACAAGTTCGCGCGCGCCGACTCGCGCCCCGACGACCTCGACGCCGGTGAGGTCGTTCGCCGCGCGCAGGAGGTGCTCGGCCGGCGTGCGCCGACGCTGCGCAAGCTCGCTGCCGAGAGCGCCCGGGACCACGCGAACCTCGATCGGGCGCGCAACGCGCTCGCCGAGGCGAACCTGCGGCTCGTGGTCATGCTCGCGAAGGCGTACCGCGCCTCCGGCGTGCCTTTCCCCGACCTGGTGCAGGAGGGCAACCTCGGGCTCATGCGCGCGGTCGACAAGTTCGATCACCGCGTAGGCACGCGCTTTTCTACGTACGCGACGTGGTGGATCCGCCAGTCGATCGCCCGCGAGGTGACGCGCTGCGCCGAGACCGTGCGGGTCCCCTTCGGCATGAACGAGCGGCGCCGGCGCGCGGCGCGCGTGGCCCGGCAGCTCACGCAGGCGCTCGGCCGAGTGCCCGACGATCTCGAGCTCGCGAACGAGCTCGAGGTCAGCGTCGATCAGCTCCGCCGATCGATGGAGGCCTCGACCCGCTCGATCTCGCTGCACGCGCCGGTCAGCGACGAGGGCGATCGCACCCTCGGCGAGATCCTCACCCGTGAGGACGATGTCGGCCTCGACGACGCGGCGATCGCGCGCGAGCGCGAGCTCAAGGCGCGCTCGCTGCTCGCCAAGCTCTCCCCGCGCGAGCAGCACATCCTGCGCAAGCGCTTCGGCATCGACGGCGCCGACGACGGCATCACCCTGCGCGAGATCGGCGAGGAGCTCGATCTGAGCCGCGAGCGCATCCGCCAGCTCGAGGCGATCGCGCTCGACAAGCTCCGCGCCGCCCTCGAGAGCGAGGCGTAAGCGCTACGCGGCGAGCAGCGCCGCGAACTCCAGGCCCGTCAGGATCCCCCGCAGCTCGGACCCATCGGTGACGACGACCGCGCGGGATCCCGCCGAGGCCGCGAGCGCCGCGGCGCGGTGGACGGCGAGCTCCGGCGGCACGCAGGTGATCGCCGGGCTCATCCACTCCTCGACGGGGATGCGCGCGGACGCATCCCTCGCCGAGACCGCCTCGAGCTGATCGAAGATGCCGACCGGGCTGCCCGCGTCGAGGACGACGAGCTCGCGATGACCGCTCGTCGCGAGCCGATCCAGCGCGAGGCCGAGCGGCTCGTCGCGAGAGACGGTGAGCGCGGGGCCGCCCACGACCTCGGCCGCGCTCCTCTCGAGCTCGTGATCGGAGACCACGCGCATGATCTCGCGCGTGCTGATCACGCCCTCCACCATCCGCCCCTGCGCCACGTAGACGTGATGCACCTTCCGTCGGACCATTCGGCGCGCGACCTCCGCCACCTTCGCCGTGCGGCCGACGAGCTCGAGCGGCGCCGAGGCGTGCTCGCGCAGGCGCTGGTCCGGCAGGTCGAGGAGGCGCTCTCGACCGACGCCTCGGATGCGCCCGATGCGCAGCAGGTCGCGCTTCGTGATCACGCCGCCGAGCTGGCCGGTGTCGTCGACAACCGGGAGCGCCGAGACGCCGAGCTCGTTCATGCGTCGCTCGGCGGTGGCGAGCCGCTCCGCCTCATGGATGGTGTGCACCGGCGTCACCATGTGCTCAGCCGCCTCACCCCAGTCGGTCATCGTCCTCCCCCATCCGCATCGATCCGACGCGAGCGCATCTACGACCCTCCGGTGGACGAGCAACGCTGAACGGACGGGAATCGAAGGTGCGCGCCCCGCGTATCGGAGGAAGCAGTGCGTCGTGAACGGCGCACCACCCACCCACCATCCTGGAGCCAATCTCCACGAACTGAGGCGGTACGCGCCTTGCACAACACCCTCCGTCATCCGACCGACAGGGGGTTCAGCCACATGCCCACATCCTACGAGACCCTCGAGATCATTGCGTCCCATCACGCGGAGGTGGATCGCCTCTGCACCGAGCTGCTGGAGCTGGGGAGCCGCGCGTCGGCGGACGAGTCGTCCGACTTCATCCGCGAGCGCACCCGCGCGCTCGCGTGGCGGATCCGCGAGCACCTCACGGTGGAGAGCGCCGCTCTGATGGCCGACGCCGGCGATGACGGGGCGCGCCTGCGAGACC
>JAEZBP010000590.1 GCA_023427125.1 Pseudomonadota bacterium
CGTCGGCGCTGACGCTGCCGTCCTCGCAGAAGAGGCTCGCGTTGCCGCACGCATGCTCGCACTCGAAGACGTTGTCACTGGGGCCGGGGCCGGGGCCGGGGCCTGGGCCGTCGTTCCGGCAGTCGCCGACGGACTCACCGGCGTCCTTGACGCAGCTCTGGTTGGAGGCGCAGCTCACGTCGCTCGTGCACCCGGGCCGGCAGTCCGAGAAGGTCGGGTCCACGCAGTACTGGCCGGGCTGGCACTGGACGGGATCGCCGCCGAAGTCACCGCACGCCGTGAAGCCCTGGGCGGGCGGCGCCGGTGTGCCCGCGTCGCCCGAGGGAGGCGGGGTGGTGGCGTTCTGGCAGTCGCCGACCGACTGGCCCGGCGCCTTCATGCAGGTCTGTCCGTCGGCGCAGTTCAGGTCGCTGGTGCATCCGGGGGTGCACTCGGAGAAGGTCGCGTCCACACACCACTGACCGGGCTGGCACTCGACGGGTCCGCTCGGGAAGTCGCCGCAGGCCGTGTAGCCGCGGGGCGCGCGGGCGCCGCCGTCGCAGCCGAGGGCGAGCGCGCAGGCGAGAGTGAGGAAGGCGAGGGGGGTACGAGCGAGCATGATTTCGATCTCTCCAGGGGGTTGTGCGCGGCGGTGCGCCGCGTGTTCGCCCCGAGGACGCGCGCCCTCCGCGCCCGTCGCATCTTTTCTTCGCCCTCGAGTCGGCTGGCGCGCCTTCGCGCGCGCAGGCCGCGCTAGGAGGCCCTCTCCACCGGTCGGCGCTTCCCGTCCCCGTCGTCCGGTGAGCGGTGAACCGCTCCGCTCGGCGTCTCCCCCGCGCTCGTGAGCGCCGGCGCTCCGCGCCGACTCACGCGGTCGGAGGCCGCGCGTCGTCGAGCCAGGCGCGGGCTCGGGCGCAGACCTCATCCAGGCGCTCCTCGGACCAGTGGGCGCCCGGGACGGCCAGGACGAGCTCGCTCGGGTCGTCGTCGAGGAGCGTCAGCTCGGCGAGCACCTCGAGCTTGCGCAGCCACTCCGCCGCCGTGCGGGGCACCCGCTCCAGGTGCAGCGCCGCGAGCCGCCCGAACGACTGCGGCTCGCCGGCGCGCCACACGAGGTGCAGATCGAGCGCCGCGATCGCGCCGTCGAGATCGCCCGCGCCCGCCAGCGCGTCGGCCTCGCGGATCGCGGCGAGGAGCGCGGCCTGGCCGTCGTCGGGTGCGGCCGCCTCTTCGCCGTGCAGCTCGCCCCTCCGCTCGATCAGCCTCGCGCACGTGGTCGCCGCATCGCTCGTGCCGGCGGCCGAGGTCCAGTGCGCCGACGCGGCCTCGATGTCGGCCCTGACGTAGGCGAGGATCCCGCGGCCGTAGCTGCACCAGGCGGCGAGATCCGGGTCCGTGATCTCCGGCTCGACCATGTCGAGGACCGCCTCCGCCTCGCTCCAGCGGGCCTGCTCGAGCGCGCGCCGGGCCCTCCAGATTCGGAGCGACGCGGGGAGTGGGCGCACGCGCTCGAGCTGCGTCAGGAAGTCGTCGATCCACCTCCCGCCGCCGGCGCGCGCCACCCGCTCGAGCGAGACGAGCGCGAGCTCCTCGTCGCCGTCTCGCATGAACTGGTCGACGGCCGCGATTCCGAGCGCGCTCTCCGTCACTGGGTCGATCGCGAGCTTGAGCGCTCGCGATCCCGCCGCCGCCGCCTGGTTGAGCGGACGGGGCCCGCTCGTGGTCGGGCCCTCGTCGAGGCGGAGGGTCGGGATCTCGCTCGTGACGCAGCTCGGCGAGAGCGTGACCGCCCGGCAGCGCTGATCGTGGAGCGTCGTGACGAGCGCCCAAGGGCGTCCCTCCGGGACCGCGAAGAGCTGCGCGCGGCTGACGCGTGTGCGCCAGCGGCGCCTCATGGCCCCGCGCTCGTCGGGGGTGTAGGCGTCGATCGCGGTGGCCCCGTCGAGCTCGAAGACGAAGTAGATGGCGTCGGAGGTGACGGCGTAGCTTCCGTTGTTTACGGCGTCCGGGCCGAGCTCGATGAGCACCGAGCTCGTCCCCTGCTCGAGATCGCAGAGAACGAGGGCGTGGGCCGGGAGGTCCTCTGCGCCTTCCGCGGGGCGCTGGGTCATCACGTACACCCGGCCGTCATGCTGGACGCCCGAGAGCAGAGTCCCGGGCAGCGCGATCGCGGAGCCGGCCTTCGTCCCGCGCGCGTGGAATGGCTCGAGCGCGTGTGCGCCGCCGACATGCGCCGCGCGCGCCACCAGCGGCGCGTTCGCGATCCGGCAAAAGTGCGCGGAGTTGCTCAGCTCCTTCCGCAGCTGTCCGGTGCGGGTGTCGAAGACGGCGATGGTGCTGCGCAAGCTGTCGAGCTGCCAGGCCGAGTGGCTGTCGCAGACCAGCTGGAGGGGGAGCGCGTCGGCGCGAGCTGCGCTGAACGACACCTCGTCGCAGGGCGCCAGCGCATCGAGGTCGAGGGTGTGCAGGCGGGCGTCGCTCGTCGCGATGGAGAGCCGATCGCCGCTCCGCCGCACGCTCACCGGGCTCGCGGAGGGAGACGCCGCGGGAGGACGCATCACCGAGCAGAAGCGGATGACGCCGGCCTCGGGCTCGATCCCTCGCACGACGAGCCACCCGGCGCCGCCGGTCACCGCGAGCACCATGGTCTCGGTCGAGTCCGAGCGGGGGAACGCCATGCTGCTGGCTCGTCCTCGCGTGGCCGGCGGAAACCACCCGCCCGAGCCGAGCGGCAGCACCGCGAAGCGGTACGCCTCGAGGCACCTCGAGCGGGCCTCCGCGGCACGCTGGGTGAGCTGGCGGCGTCGCTCGAAGGACAGCTCGGTCGCCTGGAGCTCGCGCTCGCACGCCGCCGCGACGTCGAGCCACTGCCGCTCGCGCTCGCCGCGCTCGAGGGACGCGTCGAAGGTCCGCTCGTGCTCGAGCCGCTCGAGCCTCGCGAGGAGCGCCCCGTAGGCCTCGCGCGGCTCGGGCGCGAGGTCGGCGGCGCGCGCTCGATCGAGGCTGCGC
>JAEZBP010000811.1 GCA_023427125.1 Pseudomonadota bacterium
GAGCGCAGGGCCCGCCTCCTCTTCGTGGCGTACTCGACGACGTAGACTCGCGGTGCACCACCGCGTCTCCGATGAGACCGTGCGAGTGACCGCCCACCGAGCGCGTCTTCTACGACCTCGCGGCCCAGGAAAGGCGCGCGAGCGCTATCGCTGGTCGGAACGCCGGACGCGGCTCGCCGCGAGGTGAGTGATGGCGATCGCGAGCGCGTCGGTCGCGTCCTCGGCCGGCAGCTCCGTCAGGCCGAGCATCGCGCCGACCACGCGCGCGATCTGCGCCTTGTCGGCGGCGCCGCGGCCCGCGACCGTGCGCTTGACCAGCGCCGGCGGGTACTCGGCCAGCGGGAGCTGCCGCTTGGCGACGAGGAGCAGCACCACGCCGCGCACGTGCCCGAGCTTGATCGCCGCGTTGGCGTGCTTCGCGTAGAAGATATCCTCGACCGCGATCGCGTCGGGCCGGTGCTCGCCGACCAGCGCGTCGAGCCGGTCGAAGACGATCTCGAGGCGGTCGGCGAGCGGATCGTCGGGGCGCAGCCGGATCACGCCGGCGGCGATGCCGACGATCTTCATGTTGCGCTGCTCCGCCACGCCCCAGCCGGTCTTGCGAGTGCCGGGGTCGATGCCGAGGACCCGCATCAGGAGCGCACGACCCGCTTGGCGCCCTGGCCCTCGAGCCAGTCGGCGGCGCGCTCGACGAGCGAGCCGAGGAGGACGACGTCCTCGCCCTCCACCACCGCGCCGCACCCGAGCGCGCTCTTCATGCGGCCGGCGAGCTCCTCCCGGTGCTCGGCTCCGATCCCCGTGATCCGGGGCGCGGTCTTGCCTCCGCGCCCCTTCTACTCGCGCCGCACCACCACCTTCGGCGCGAAGACGGCGGGGACCTCCGAGCGAGCACCGCGGAGCGCCAGCGGACCCTCATCAGGGGCCACGGGCTCGGGCGCTGCGGCCGCGGGCGTGCCGGCCAGCGCGGCGAACGGGCTGTGCGTGAGCTTCGCGCCGCCGCTCGTGTCGATGGGCTTCGATCGCTTGGACATCTCAGCGCTCCTCGGTCTGGTCCGCGTCCGGCCGTAGCGCCGCGAGCGGATCCACGCCCACGCGCCGCAGAAATCCATACGTCATCGCGGCGAGCGCGAGGAGCGAGAAGACGAAGAGCACGGCCCTCCGATGCTTGCGGACGATCTGCACGACCGGAGCCTACCTCGCCGGCGCGAGGCATCGAACGGCACGCGCGCTCGCGCCGGGCTGAGGTAGGCTCCGTGGGTGCGCCGGCGCCGCGTCGCGATCGCCACGCTCGTCATCGTGCTCGCGCTGGTGGGTATGGTGGGGGTGTGGGCCTGGCCGTCCGAGCCGACCTGGTCGCGCGAGCAGCCGATCGTCGAGATCCCGCTCTCCGGCGGGCCCGAGCTGCCGGAGGCCGAGATCTCGGGCCTCGCGTGGCACGAGGACGAGCTCGTGCTGCTCCCGCAGTACCCCGCGCGCTTCGGAGGCTCGGTGTTCGTGGCCGCGCGGCGCGATCTCTCGGCCTTCATCGAGGGCCGCTCGCGCGAACCGGTGCGCACCCGGCGCGTGCCGCTCGAGGCGCCTGGCCTCGAGGACGCGCTGCCGGGCTTCGACGGCTACGAGGCGATCGCGATCACCGGCGAGGACGTCTACTTCGCCGTGGAGGCGCGGCCCGATCCCGAGCACACCGTCGGCTATCTGCTGCGCGGCCGCGTCGCGCCGGGCCGCCTCGAGCGCATCACCATCGACGTGACGCATCGGGCGCGCCTGGCCGCGCAGACCGATCTCACGAACACCGGGTACGAGGCGATCACGGTGGCGGGCGATCGCGTGCTCGCGCTCTACGAGACCAACGGCGACATCAACCCGAGGCCGCGTGTGCTCGCGTTCGATCGGGCGCTCGAGCCCGCGGGCGAGCTCTCGATCGGAGCTCTGGAGTACCGGGTGACGGACGCGACGACGGTCGATGGCGCGGGACGCTTCTGGACCGCGAACTATCACTGGCCCGGCTCTCCGTGGCAGCCGGGCGCCTGCCGGATCACCGAGGCGTACGGCCGCGGCGAGAGCCACGCGCGCTGCTCCACCGTCGAGCGCCTGGTGGAGCTGGCGATCGAGGGCTCGCACGTCGAGCCGACGGCGCGCGCGCCGATCCTGCTCGAGCTCGTCGACGATCTTCACGCGCGCAACTGGGAGGGGCTCGTGCGCATGCCGGGAGGCGGCTTCCTGTTGATGACCGACGAGCACCCGGCGTCGATCCTCGCGTTCGTGGCCGAGGAGTGATCGCGGGGACGGATCGCCCGCGCGGGCGTATACCCACTCGAGCGCCATGGACGATCGGCCGTTCGAGGACCTCTTCGACAGCTTCCAGAGCATCTTCGGGGACCTCTTCGCGGGAGCGCCGCGGCGAGAGCTCCGAATGGAGCTCGTGCTCGAGCTCCGAGAGGCGGTGGAGGGAGTGCGCCGCGAGCTCACTCTCGCGAAGACGGTCTGCTGCGAGGCGTGCCGCGGGCGCGGCGGCGCCCCCGGCGCGACGTTCAGCGCGTGCGCGAGCTGCGGAGGCACGGGCGGCGAGCGGCAGACGCAGGGCTTCTTCGCGCTCTCCACCTCGTGCCCGGGCTGTCAGGGCAAGCGCGGCGTGTGGAGCGAAGCGTGCGCGGCCTGTCACGGAGCGGCCCGCAGGACGCGCCCCGAGCGCGTGATCGTGACCGTCCCGGGCGGGGTCACCGATGGACACGTGCTGCGCTTGGCCGGCAAGGGGAACGACCTCGGCGACGGGCAGGGCCCGGGCGACGCGCTCCTCACGATCGCCGTCCGCTCGGACCCCCACCTCACGCGTCAGGGCGACGATCTCCACCTGCGCGCCGGGGTGCCGGAGCCGATCGCCGAGCGCGGTGGGGAGATCGAGCTCGCGTTGCCCTCCGGCGCTCACCGCCTTCGCGTGAAGGAAGGAGTGAAGAGCGGGGACGAGCTCACCCTGCGCGGCTGGGGCGCGGTGAAGCTGGGGTCGCCGGCCACCCCGATCATGCCCTTCGACGAGCCCTATCGCTCCGTCGACACCCGCGATCATCGCGGCGACCTCGTCGTCACCTTCGAGGTCGAGGGGCAGCCGCTGCCCGACGAGAAGCTCACCCCCGGCGAGCACGCCGCGCGCGAGAACGCCACCTCCGACGCGCGCTTCGCGTGGGGCGTCGTCGCCGGCGGCGTCGTGCTCGCCCTCGCGCTCGCGTACGCGGCGCTCACCTGACGAGAAGCTCTCCCCTCCGCGCGCGCATCCGATATCCTCGCGGCGCCTCATGGATGTCCCGATCGCCGACTGGCTCTCGCTGATCCTGCGCTGGCTCCACATCATCTTCGGAGCCGCCTGGATCGGCACCTCGTTCTACTTCAACTGGCTCAACAATCACGTCCGCCCGGTAGAAGGCGAGACGCGCGAGGGCGTGGCCGGCGAGCTCTGGTCGATCCACGGAGGCAAGTTCTACCAAGTCGTGAAGTACGGCGTCGCCCCCCCGCGCCTGCCGAAGACCCTCCACTGGTTCAAGTACGAGGCGTACTTCACGTGGGTCACCGGCTTCTTCCTGCTCGCCATCGTCTACTACCTCGAGCCGAGCGCGTACCTCGTCGACGCGAACGTGCGCGTGCTCCATGGCCTCTTCCCCGCGGAGTGGGTGGAGATCGGCGCCGTCGCGATCGGCGTCACCACCCTGATCGCCGGCTGGGTGGTCTACGATCTCCTCTGCAAGTCACCGCTCGCCCGCCTGCCGGTGCTCTTCGCGATCGTCGGCTTCGCGCTGATGACCGGCGCCGCGCTCGGGCTGACGCAGATCTTCGGCAGCCGCGCCGCCTACATCCACGTCGGCGCGCTGATCGGGACGATCATGGCGTGGAACGTCTTCTACGTGATCATCCCGAACCAGAAGCGCGTCGTCGCCGCGATGACCGAGGGCAAGGATCCCGACCCTCGCCTCGGCGAGGCCGGTGCGCTGCGCTCGCTCCACAACAACTACCTCACGCTCCCCGTGCTCTTCATCATGGTGAGCAACCACTACCCGATGACCTTCGGTCACGCGTGGAACTGGGCGATCCTCGCGGCGATCTCGCTCATCGGCGCCGGCGTGCGGCACTGGTTCAACTTGCACGGCCAGGGCCGGAAGAACGCGTGGCTCCTGCCCGCAGCGGCGGTCGCGATGATCGCGCTCGCGCTCGTCAGCTCGCCGAAGAGCGCGGCCGAGTACGAGGGCGAGGTCACCTTCGCGATGGTGCGCGACATCGTCGATCGGCGCTGCGTCGAGTGCCACTCGGCGACGCCGACGAGCGAGCTCTACGACGCCGCGCCGCAGGGCGTGATGTTCGACACCCCGCAGCAGATCTCCGATCGCGCGTCGCGCATCAACACGCAGGTCGTCGTCACCCAGCAGATGCCCCTCTCGAACCTCACCGGCATGACCGACGAGGAGCGCGCGATCCTCGCCGCCTGGTATCAGCGCGGCGCGCACACCGAGTAGATCACTCGGTGGGCTCCTGCGCGGGTGGGATGAGCTCGTAGACCTCGATGACCTCGCGCCCGCGCTGCACGCAGTACGCGCGCCAGGGCAGCCACTCCGACTCGTCGCCCAAGGGCATCAGCCGCTGCTGGCAGTACGCGTAGGAGACCACCGCGTCGCTGGCGAGCGGCCGCAGCACCGCCGAGAGGCTCGACACGTAGATCTCGAGCAGCTCCGCGTCCGAGGCGATGTCGGTCGGCACGGGGGCCCCGCGCATGCCGGCGACGAGCTCCTCGAGCGCGTAGCCGAGGAGGGCCGCCGCCATCGCGCGCTCGTGCGCGGGCTCTTCGGGCACCGCCTCGCTCATCGCGACGGCCTCCGCGAGCGCCTCGCGGCGCGCGGTGACCCACGCGGCGAAGGGGCCCTCGGCCCACTCCGTCAGCGCCTCCTCGGTCGCCGCGGCAGGTCCGTCCGGCGGGCGAATGGCCACCGTCTCCTCGACCTCGGACCAGAGGTCCTGGAGCGGCTGCGAGAGCGCTTCGCGCGCGATCGCGGGCGCGGGCACCGGGATCGGGGTAGTCGTGCGCAGAGGGTGCGCCGGCGTGACCTCGGCCTCACCGCCTGCCGTCGACGCCGCCGGGGCCCGCTCGGACGCCGGCGCCACACCACCACATGCGCTCACCCAGAGCGCCGCCATCACGAACGCGTTCTTCATCGCGCCGAGCCTACACCGTGTCGACGACGGCTGAGCTGGCTGTGCGCGCTGTGTTTGCTTGGCGCGCGCTTCGCCAGCGCGCGGCGAGCGGCACGGACTTTCCGTCCGGTCGGCGCTTCCCGTCCCCGGTGTCCGCTGGCGCTTCCCGTCCTCGGCGGTGTCCAGTCAGCCCGACCGCTCCGCTCGGCGTTCCACGAGCGCTGGCTTCAGCCAGGGGAGCTCGACGCGGAAGGTCGAGCCTTCGCCGAGGGCGCTCGTCACCGTGACCTGTCCGCCGTGCATCTGGACGATCTGTCGCACGATGAAGAGACCGAGGCCCAGCCCGCCGTAGTTGCGGGGCGAGACGCAGCGCTCGAAGCGCTCGAAGAGCCGCTCGAGATCCTCGGGCGCGACGCCGATGCCGTGATCGCGCACGGCGATCCACGCGGTGCTCTCCGCGCCCCCCACCTCCACCTCGATCGGGCGGCCCTCGCCGTACTTGATCGCGTTCGAGAGGAGGTTCGCGATCACCTGATCGATGCGCGACCGATCCCACTGCCCGACCGGAGCCACCCTCGAGCGCAGCGTGATCGTCGAGCCGGATCGCGCGAGCTCCTCGCGGAAGCGCGCGATCACCTCATCGCAGAGCGCCGCGAGGTCGACCTCCCCGCGCTGGAGCGAGAGCCGGCCCGCGGCGAGGCTCGAGACGTCGAGCAGCTCGGCGGTGAGCCGCGCGAGCCTCTGTGTCTGGCGCTCGATGTTCTCGAGCAGCTTCGTGCCCGCCTCGGGGGTGACCGCGGTGCCGCGGGCGAAGGCGGCGCGCAGCACGTGCACGACCAGCTGCATCGAGGTCAGCGGCGTGCGCAGCTCGTGCGACGCGATCGAGAGGAACTCGTCGCGCACGCGGATCGCCTCCTCGGCAGCCGCGCGCGCAGCCCGCTCCGTCTCGAGCAGCCGATCGCGCTCGGCCTCCGCGCGCTTACGCTCGGTCACGTCGACGAGGTAGAGGCCGTGGCCGTAGCGCACGTCGCCGCGGCCGCGGACGGGCGCCGCGCGGCGCTCGAACACCCGCCCATCCGCCAGCCGGACCTCGTCGACCGCCTCGAGCTCGGGGTGGTGCTCGAAGTAGCTCACGCGCTCGAGGTACTCGTCCGGCTCGGTGGTCCGCGCCGCCGCGGCCGCGTGCACCGCGTCGAGGGATGCGCACGGCAGCGCGGGGTCGAGCCCCCACATCGCGGTGAAGCGCTGGTTGCTGAAGAGCAGCTCGTGATCCGCTTCGTCGGTCACGAGGATGCCGATGTTGGACGCCTCGCCGATCGCCTCGAGCATCACGCGCTGCGCCTCGAGGCGATGCTCGCTCGCCTTGGTCTGCGCGAAGAGATCGCGATGCGCCAAGACGATGCCGAGGATGCGCGCGAGGCGCTCCACCATCCCGCGATAGTGCGCGGGCAGGACGGGGTTACGTCCCTCGCGGTCGGACTCGAAGTAGAGGACCAGGCACGCCGGCGCGCGGTTCGCCGCGTCGACGCGGAAGTGCCAGCGACGGAGCTCGCGCCCGGCGAGCTCGGGGTAAGGGAGCGGCGGCGCGTCGCACCCTGCGATCGCCGCGCCCACCGCATCGCTCGGCAACGGCAGGCTGCGCGACGCGGCCCCGATCCCGCTCGCGCCCATCAGCACGCCGGCGCCGGACGCGACCTCCATGAAGAGCGCGGCGTAGCAGCCGAGCCGCTCCGCCATGCGCTCGAGGAGCGTGTCGGCCGAGCGCGTCGGGTCGAAGAGCTCGAGCGCCGCCACCGTGAGCTCCTGCAGCACGCTCGCGAGGGTCAGGCGCTCGTCGGCGCGTGGGTCGCACGCGCCCGTGACGGCGCTCTCCGTCATCCCATGCCCCGGCTCGGCGGCAGCGCCATCACGACGGCGGTCTTGTTGTGGAACTGCGGCGCCATGCTCCCCGCCGTGCCGAGCTCGCCCAACGTCAGGCAGCCCATCATCGGCGTCTCGCGACCGACCCCCTCCTGGATCGCGGCGAGCTCCCTCCGCATGTCGCGGCCGAGGATGAGGTAGCGCGAGACGCAGTCGAACACGATCACGCCCCCGGGAGGGCCGAGCATCCTCTCGCGGGCGTCGCTGGCGGCCGAGCGCGCCGCTCCGAGCAGGTCGTCGCGGTCGCCCTGCATGACGCGCATGGTGGAGCCGTCGGGGATCTCCGCCACGCAGCGCAGGCTGCCGTCGGCCTCCACGGCGAGCGGGTCACGAATGACGAACTCACCGTTCGGCTGCGGGATCCCGAGCGGGTGTGTCATGGCGAAGCGCGCGAAGTCGCGCTCGGTCACATCGTCTCCGTTGTTGCGCGCGACCTCCCGGTACGCGTCGAAGGCGCGCTGGTAGTCGAGCTCCACCGCGGTCGCGCCGTGCGCGCGTGTGACCATCGTGGGGGGACCGTAGGGATGCCAGCCGTGGCGGATGCCGACGGAGGTCGGGCGATCGCTGTCGATGGCGACGACGACGACCCTGTCGTGCCATGCCCTGCCGCGCGCGAACTGCGCGGTGCGAACGTAGCGGAGGTTGTCGCCGGCGCCGCCGCCTGCCCACCCCGCGCCAGCCCCCGCCTCCTGCACCGCGCCACGTATCACCGACGCCGCATCGCCGGTGAGCGCGTCGGACAGAACGATGAAGCTGCGATGCGCGCGCCGCGGCCTCTCGCCGGTGGGCGGTCGACCCTCGCCGTTCTCCGCGGAGAGGCCCGCGGC
>JAEZBP010000647.1 GCA_023427125.1 Pseudomonadota bacterium
GCCTCAGCCAGTACGGCGCCTCAGCCAGTACGGCGCCCCAGCCAGTACGGCCGCCCGCGCCAGCGGATCAGCTGGCGCTGGCGCGCGACTCCTTCGTCTTCTTCTTGCCGCTCGCGAGGTCCGCGAAGGCGTCGTCGACCAGCTGCTGCTGCTCGAGCAGGTGCGCCTCCCTCGAGCCGGTCGCCGGGCTGCCGCTCGGCGGGCGCGAGACGCAGCGCAGCGGCAGGCGATGGCCGATCAGCTGCGGCAGGTGGGCGTTGATGTAGTACCAGGCGCCGCTGTTGAAGGACTCCTCCTGGACCCACACGAGGTCGGTGCCGTCCGCGTAGGGCGCGAGCACGTCGCGCAGCTCCTGCGGGCGGATCGGGAAGAGCTGCTCGAGCCGCACGATCGCGACGTCGTCCCGCTCGAGCTTGTCGCGGCCCTCGAGCAGGTCGTAGTAGACCTTGCCCGAGCACATCAGGACGCGCTTGACCTTCTTGGGCGGCGCCGCCGTGTCCGGGATCAGCCGCTGGAAGCTGCCCTCGGCGAGCTCCTTCAGGCTCGAGGCCGCCTTCGGCGCGCGCAGCAGGCTCTTGGGCGACATGACGACCAGGGGCTTGCGCCACGGGCGCATCACCTGCCGCCGCAGCGCGTGGAAGATCTGCGCCGACGTCGTCAGGTTGCAGACGCTCATGTTGTCCTCGGCGCCGAGCGCGAGGAAGCGCTCGAGCCGGGCGCTCGAGTGCTCGGGGCCCTGGCCCTCGAAGCCGTGCGGCAAGAGGAGCACCAGGCCGCTCAGCCGGTGCCACTTGTCCTCCGACGAGCTGATGAACTGATCGATGATGACCTGCGCGCCGTTCGCGAAGTCGCCGAACTGCGCCTCCCAGATCACCAGCGCGTCCGGCGAGTCGAGGCTGTAGCCGTACTCGAAGCCGAGCACGCCCTGCTCCGAGAGCGCGCTGTCGTAGATCTCGAAGCGGCCCTGCTTCGGCGCGACGTGATCGAGCGGCGCGTAGCGCTCCCCGCTGACCGCGTCGTAGAGGACCGCGTGGCGGTGGGTGAAGGTGCCCCGGCCGACGTCCTGACCGGTGATGCGCACGTTGACGCCCTCGACGAGGAGCGACGCGTACGCCAGCATCTCCGCGCTGCCCCAGTCGAGCAGCTCCTCGCCCCGCCCCGCCGCGCGACGCTTCTGGAGCAGGGCCTTCATCTGGCGCAGCGTCTTGAAGGTCTCGGGCACCGAGGTCACGCGATCCATGAGGTGCGTGAGCCGCTCGGCGGCCACGCTGGTCGCCGCGTCCGGAGTCTCGAGATCAGGGCCGCCGCGGTAGCCGTTCCAGATGCCGCCGAAGGCGCTGGTCTCGAAGTGGTGCTTGGTGTGCCGGACCTCGTCGAGCGCGCTCTCGAAGCGCTGCCGGCTCCTCGTCGCGATCGCCTCGGCGTCCTCGGGGCTGAGCTCGCCGTGGGTGACGAGCTTGTCGACGAAGAAGTCGCGCACGCTCTTCTTTTTGTCGATCGCCGCGTACATCAGCGGGTTCGTGAAGCGCGGCTCGTCGGCCTCGTTGTGGCCCCACTTGCGATAGCAGTAGAGATCGATGACGACGTCGCGGCCGTAGCGCTGGCGGTACTCGGTCGCGAGCTGCGCGACGTGGGCGACCGCCTCGGGATCCTCGCCGTTCACGTGGAAGACCGGGCAGCGGAGCATCCGCGTGATGTCGGTGCAGTAGCGGGTCGAGCGCGAGTCCCGCACCGCGGTCGTGAAGCCGATCTGGTTGTTGATGACGACGTGGACCGTGCCGCCGGTCGTGTAGCCGGGGAGGCTCGCGAGGTTCAGCGTCTCGGCGACGATGCCCTGCCCGACGAACGCGGCGTCGCCGTGGACCAGGAGCGGCATCACGCGCCGGCGCTCGGCGTCGCTGCGGCGATCCTGCTTGGCCCGCACGCGGCCCTCGACGACCGGGTTGACGAACTCGAGGTGGCTCGGGTTGAAGCTCAGCGTGAGGTGCACGCGGTGCTCGCCGATCTGGCGATCGGTCGAGTGGCCGAGGTGGTACTTCACGTCGCCGCGGCCGACGTAGCGCTCGGGGTCGTTGTCCTCGAACGCCGCGAAGATGTCCTGCGGCGAGAGCTCGAGGACGTTGATCAGCACGTTCAGCCGGCCGCGGTGGGCCATGCCGATGACGATCTCCTCGACGCCGCGCGGCGCCGCGTGCTCGATGATCAGCTCGAGCATCGGGATCACGCTCTCGGCGCCCTCGACGCTGAAGCGCTTGGCGCCGACGAAGGAGCTGTGGAGGAAGCGCTCGAAGGTCTCGGCGTCGGTCAGCTTCTCGAGGATGCGCAGCTGCGTCGCGTGATCGAGCTCGGTGCGGTTGCCGCTGTCCTCCATCCGATGCTGGAGCCAGCGGCGCTCCTCGGGATCCTCGATGTGCGTGTACTCGACGCCGATGCTGCGGCAGTAGGTGTCCTGCAGGTGCTCGACGAGCTCGTGCAGCGGGAGCTTCAGGTTGCCGTAGGCGAAGACCATGTTGGGGTCGACGTCCGACAGACCGTAGGTCTCGAGGCTGAGATCGAAGGGCGGCAGCTGCTCGAGCCCGAGCGGATCGAGCTTGGCGAAGAGGTGGCCGCGCACCCGGTACGCGTTGATCATCGCGCTCACCCGGGCCTGCAGCTCGACCGCGACCTGCGTCTCCGCGCTCGGCGGGATCGTCGGCGCGTAGGGGAGCACGACCTCCGCGGTCGGCGGCAGCGCGAACACGCCGCTCGCGCTCGTGGTCAGGGGCGCCCACGCGGACGCCGCGGCTGCGCCGTTCCCTCGGGCAGGGGCCTGTGTCGAAGCGCGCGCCTCGCCGTTGCCGGGCGCGGCGCTCGCGGCATGCCCGTGATCGAGACCCTCGAAGTAGCGCCGCCATGCCTCGGAGACGGCGGCGGGGTTTTCTCGGTAGCGGAGGAGCAGCTCTTCGACAAGAGCCTGATTGACGCCGAAGTCGTAAGCCATCGTCGCCTTTCGCGCCTGCGGGGACGCGGCGCCTCAGTGCATGTGTTTCGGATGGTACCCGTGTTCTCGCACGGGGACCACCTGCTTTCGAGCCCGAAAGACCCCGCTCTCTAGCTCACCGCCGAGTCCATGGCGAGCGCTCGCGCCTCGTCGCGCGACGTGTCGCCCACGAGGTCGAAGGGGGCCCGCGCGAAGCACGCCGCGGCCGCCCGCGTGCGGGGATCGCCGGCCGTGTCGAGGGCGTGCTGGGCCTGCCGGACGAGGAGCGCGAGCTCGAGCGAGCGACCGAGCGTCAGCGCGAAGCGCCGCGCCCCCGCCTCGACGTCGAGCGGGTCCCGGCCCATCGCCTCGACCAGCCAGCCCGCGGCGTGGCGGAACGCGCCGACCCCGCCCTGGCCGAGGGCGACCAGGGTGTCGTCCTTCGCCGCGCGGGCCATCGCCCCGAGCTCCTCGCCGAAGATCGTGAGGGCGTCGCGATCGCGGCTGAGCGCGCGCAGCACGTCGAGCGAGAGCACGTTGGTCGTGCCCTCCCAGATCGGCAGGACCTGCGCGTCGCGCAGCAGCACCGGCAGGCCCGTGTCCTCGATGTAGCCGGCGCCGCCGAACGACTCGAGGGCCTCGCTCGCCACCACCACCGCCTGCTTGGCGGTCGTGAGCTTCGCGATCGGCGTGATCATGCGGAGCAGCGCCTGCTCGCGCGCGTCGGCCTCGCCGGTCTCGAGCTTGCCGAGCAGCTCGACCGAGTAGAACGCGAGCTGGAGGGCCGCCTCGTACTCGGCCTGCATCTCCGCGAGCGTCTCGAGGTGCAGCGGCTTGTCCTCGAGCATCGCGCCGAAGGCGAAGCGCCTCCGCGCGAAGTCCCGCGCGAGCGCCACCGCGCGCCGCATCCCGCACGCGCTCGAGACGGCGTTCCAGGTCCGCGTGATGTTGAGCATCGGCGTGATGTTGCGGACGCCGCTGTCGGTGCCTTTGACGAGCGTCGCCGGGGTGCCGCGCAGCATCAGCTCGGCGGTCGGCACCTTGCGGGTGCCGAGCTTGTCCTTGAGGCGATTGATCTCGATGTTGGCGAGGCGCCCCTCGGCGTCGCGGGTCTCGACGTAGAAGAGCGCGAGGCCGCGGCCGCCCGGCCCGTTGCCCTCGGGGCGCGCGAGGGTCACGGCCATGGGGCTCGTGGTCGCCGAGGTGAACCACTTGCGGCCGGAGAGGCGCCAGGTGCCGTCGGCGTCCTGGGTGGCGACGGTCTCGGAGAGGCCGACGTCGGAGCCGCCGGTCGACTCGGTCATCCACTGGCCGCTCGTCCAGAACGTCGCCGGGTCGCGGCTCGTGAGGTGCTTCAGCGCGCGATCGATGAGCGGCTGGTTGCCCGCGTCGAGCAGCGTGCGCGCCGCTCCGTCGGTCATCGCGAGCGGGCAGGAGTAGACGTCGGTCGAGGGGCCGAAGAGGTGGACGAGCGCGAACTGGTGGAGGCGCGAGAAGCGGCCGTGCTTCTGCTCGTAGGCGGTGGCGACGACGCCGCGCTCGGCGGCGAGGCGCTCGGCGCGCTTCCAGAGCGGGCTCACCTCGATGTGATCGATGCGCTCGCCCCAGGGGCCGAAGCTCGTGAGCACCGGCTCGTTCAGCCGGTCCTCGAGCTGCATGCGATAGAGCTCGCCGCCGGCCAGCGCGCCGAGGTCCGAGAGCTCGGGCTCGATGTCTCGGAGCACGTCGGGCGGCAGCGCGCGCGCGAGGTGTTGGCGGAGGGCGCGATCGTCTTCGTACTGGTTGCCGAGCGCGGGGGGCGGCTGATTGAACGGCTGCATGCTGAGGGAGGTATACGCGAAACTCGCGTGCGGCTCACCAGGGCAGGTACTGCGCGAAGTGCGAGGCGGGAAAGTGGTTGCGCCTGCGCATGTGCGCGCCCACACAGGGGCGCCCGAGCACGCGGCCGAGGCGCATCACCGGCGGCTGGCTGGTGCCGCCGCGGAAGGTCACCGCGCCCTCGGCGATCATGTGCTCGAGCAGGTGGCGGTAGATCGGCCGCAAGAGCCCGCGGCCGCGCAGCTCGGGCGCGAGCACGAGGCTCATCCCGGCGGTGCGGCCGAAGAGCCCGTCCTCGCGCACGCTCGCGCCGAGCGCCCCGACGACGCGGGATCCATCGACCATCACGCGGTGTCCGCGGGTGCCCTCGGCGAGCTCCTTCTCGAGCTCCTCGCGCTGCCGGCTCAGGTGCTGCTCGTTCCCGCCGAACCAGCAGTACTGCGGCTCGGCGGTGAACGCGGCGCGGAAGAGCGCGACCGCCTCGTCCACGTGGGCGCGCTCGAGCGGCACGATCGCGAGCGGCGCGGGCAGCGGCGGGACCTCGCGGTCTCTGAGCAGCCGGGCGAGCGCCGCCCGTGGATCTCCGAGGAGCATGATCGAGTCGATACCCACGCCTCGCGCCGCGAGGGCGCGATAGGCCTCCGGCTGGTGGATGTCGACCATGCAGTCGAGGTCGGCCTCCATGCGGGGCAGCTCGCGATCCAGCACCTCTCCGAGCCAGCGCTCGGCGCCGGGCCAGCCCGCGTCGTACGCGATGGCGACGCTGCTCACCGGCACGCCGAACTGCGGGTGATCGGGATCGTGCCGCCACGCGAGCACGCCGGCGAGGCGGCCCTCGTGCTCGGCGTGCTGCACGCTGCCCTCGCGATGGAGCGGCGCGATCCGCTCGCGCTGGAAGGCGTGCGCGCCGGGCC
>JAEZBP010000649.1 GCA_023427125.1 Pseudomonadota bacterium
GGTCTCGATCGCCCGCTCGCGCAGCGACTCGATCACGCCGTGGTGCGGGGCTGAGTCGACGCTGCGGCCGAGCCACGCGCGCGCCGCGCCGAGATCGCCGTCGAGGACGCGCCTCACCTCGGCGATCGGCGGCTCGAGATCGAGGGCGATGGCGTCGATCGAGAGCGAGGCGCGATCGAGCGTCTCGAGCAGGGCGTCGATCCAGCGCGCGAAGGCCTCCGCGTTGCCCGGGTGCAGCCAGCGGCCCTGGCGATCCTCGAGCAGGGGCCAGAGCCCGATCGAGAGCTCGAGCTCGCGCGCGCGCCCGACGAGCCGGACGAGCTCGCCCTGGTCCTCGGGCTGCACGGCCACGAGGAGCTCGACTCGACGCCGCGCGAGCTCGGCGAGCGCCGGGCCCCGCGCGAGCTCGGCGAGCGGCACGAGCTCGCTCCATATCCGTCGCCTACTTCTGGTCATCCGGCCGCTCACGAGCCGTGCTTATATACCGCCATGCGCATTCTCTACGGGGTCGTCGGTGAGGGCATGGGGCACGCGATGCGCTCGCGCGTCGTGCTCGAGCACCTGCTCGGGCAGGGGCACGAGGTCGAGATCATGGTCTCGGGGCGGGCGGCCGAGTTCCTCGCCAAGCGCTTCCCCGACGTCACGCGCATCCACGGCCTGCACATCATCTACGAGGACAACCGCGTCCGGCGCGGCAAGACCCTGTGGTCGAACGTCCTGCAGGGCGCGGCGGGCCTCCCGCAGAACATCGCGGCGTACTTCGAGCTCATCGACGACTTCTCGCCCGAGATGGTGATCAGCGACTTCGAGTCGTGGACTTACTTCTACGCGAAGGCGCACCGGCTCCCGATCATCAGCATCGACAACATGCAGATCATCAACCGCTGCACGCACCCGGACGCGGTCCTGGAAGGGAGCAGCTCGGACTTCCAGCTCGCCAAGGCGTTCGTGAAGAGCAAGCTCCCGTTCTGCGACTGGTACCTGATCACGACGTTCTTCCGGCCCGAGATCCGCAAGAAGAACACCTCCCTCCACCCGCCGAACCTCCGGCCCGAGATCCTCGCCGCCACGCCGCGCGAGGGCGAGCACGTGCTCGTGTACCAGACCTCCGAGGGGCACGAGACGCTCGTGAGCGCGCTTCGAGAGAGCGGCGTCGAGTGTCGGATCTACGGGATGCGCCGCGAGCTCCAGGAAGAGCAGGTGGAGGGCACGCTGCGCTATCGCCCTTTCAGCGAGGCCGGCTTCATCGACGACCTCGCGTCGGCGCGCGGCGTCATCGCGAGCGCCGGCTTCACGCTCATGGGCGAGAGCGTCTACCTGAAGAAGCCGATGCTCGCGGTCCCGCTGGCGCGGCAGTTCGAGCAGGTGATGAACGCGCGCTACCTCGAGCTCCTCGGCTACGGGCGCTACGCGCCGGACCTCCACGACGCGAAGACCATCCACGACTTCCTCGAGGCCATCCCGCGCTGCCGCGAGGCGCTCGAGGGCTATTCCCAGGACGGCAACCGCGATCTCCTCGGCGCGGTCGACGAGCACATCGATCGCGCCGCCGCCGGCGTGTATTGAGTCAGGGCGCGACGGCCTGCTTCGGCGCGGGCTCCGCGACCTTCGGCTCGAAGCGCGGGTTGTAGTCTCCGTCCAGGTCCTCGTCGCTGACGTCGAGGACGCGATCGTAGAGGACGAGCGCCAAGAGGCCGGTGGCCGGCGCGATCATCGCCATCGCGCCGACGTGCGCGAAGAGCCAGAGGCCGCCGGCGGCGCCGCCGACGAACGACAGGAAGATCGTCGCGTGGAGACGCGCGCGAAAGAGCTCCGGGTCGCTCCTCATGTAGGAGAGGTGGCGTAGGTGATCGCGCAGGGACTCCCCCCGCGTGCGCTCCAGGTAGAGCGTGATGACGCGGACGATCTCGATGCCCACGTCCGTGGCGAGGCCGGTCAGGTGCGTCGTGCGGACCACGGCGCCAGAGAGGCGCGTGACGAGCGCGTTCTGCAGCCCCATCATGAAGCTCAACGAGAGCGCGAGCCGGTACTTCAGCGTGGCGTCGGGCTCCTCGACGAGCTCCGTGAACAACGTGAAGGCCACGAGCACCAGCGCCTCCACGAGCATCGGCATCTGGAAGCGCGGCTGCCGAATCCGGCGCGCGACCTCGATGAGGAGCGCGGCGGTCATCGCGCCGACCACGAACGCCAGGATGAGCGCGAGCGCGTCCCACGCGTCGAGCCAGCTGCCCGCGCCGATGGCGTTGCCGGCGCGCGTCGCGGTGCCGGAGACGTGGGACGTGAGGAAGCCGAGCTCGGCGAAGCCGATCCCGTTCACCGCGCCCGCGACCCCCGCGAGCGAGAACGCCAAGACGACGTTCTCCCGGAACGAGCGCTCCTTGCCTTCCCTGGAAAGCGGCATGCGCCTTCGTCGAACAGAACGGGGACGGCGTCAAGCCCGTCCTGACCAGACGCCGCGGCACGCTCAACGGAGGTGGATCGGTCCCTCGCTCGAGCAGGCCGCGCTCTCGCCCCGGAGCTCGGCGGCGATCTCGGAGGGCAGCGGGAACCAGCGCAGGGTCTCGAAGTCCGCGCTGAGCGGCGGCGTCTCCGGCATGCCGAGCTCGGCCGAGGCCTGCGCGAGGATCGCCCGCGCCTCGTCGAGGTAGCCCGCGAGCACCCACTCCGGCTCGGTCGCGTGCCGCGAGCGGTACTCGAGCTTGCCCGAGCGGTAGCTCAGATCGCCGAGGCGCATCGCCGGATCCGGCCTGCCCAAGATGTGGTGCCAGAGGCCGGTGGCCGGCTCGAAGCGATAGCGCGGCAAGAGCTTCCAGCCCTCGTTCGCCACCAGGTGCATCGCCTCGAGGAGGAACTCGAAGACCGGCTCGCTCAGGAAGTAGTTGAAGTTCACCCGCACCCAGCCGGGCTTGATGCCCTCGCAGCCGCCGACGATCTCGCGCTCGAAGGCCCGTGAGGTCGCGAGATCGATGCCGAGCAGGCGATGGCCGTAGGGCCCCGCACAGGAGCAGCCCGCGCGCGCCTGGATGCCGAAGAGATCGTTCAGGAGCGCGGCCACGAAGTTGTGATGCAGGTAGCGCGAGCCGTGGCGCACTACGAAGCTGACGATCGAGAGCCGCCAGGCGTCGCGGTTGCCGAGGATCATCATGTTGGGGTTCTGCTCCCAGCTCGCGATCGCGCGCTCGATGAAGTGCTCCTCGCGCTCGCGGATCACCTCCGCGCCGACCGCCTCCTTGAGCTGGAAGACCAGGCCCGCGCGGACCGACTCGACGATCGCCGGCGTGCCGCCCTCCTCGCGGTGCTCGGGATCGTCGAGGTAGCGGTGCTCGCCCTCGTTGACGTACTGCACGGTGCCGCCGCCGGGGACGACCGGCACCGCGTTGCGGAAG
>JAEZBP010000688.1 GCA_023427125.1 Pseudomonadota bacterium
AAGGCCATTCCCGCAGTGCGAGTGCTGGTCGTCGATGACGATCCGGCCATCTGCGAGTACATGCAGACCTTCCTGGCGAAGGACGGGTACGAGGTCACCACCGAGACCGACCCGACCGCCGTCGAGGAGGAGGTCAAGCGCGGGGGCTACCACCTCGTCGTGCTCGACCTGATGATGCCGAAGATGGACGGCATCGAGCTGCTGACGAGGATCCGGAAGATCGACTCGGACATCGCGGTCGTCATCTTCACGGGCTACCCGTCGCTCGAGACGGCCGTTCAATCGATCAAGCTCGACGCGCTCGACTACCTGAGGAAGCCCTTCGTCCCGGAGGAGCTCCGCGAGGTGCTCGACCGCGTGATGAAGAAGAAGGGGCTGCTCCGCACGCCGGAGGAGAACCTGCACCGCTTCATCGGGGAGACGATCCGCGGGCTGCGCAAGGGGCGCAACCTGACGCTGAAGCAGATGTCGCGCCGCACGAACCTGAGCGTGTCGCTGCTCTCCCAGATCGAGCGCGCCGAGTCCAGCGCGTCGATCAGCTCGCTCTACAAGATCGCGTCGTCGCTCGACGTGCCGATCGGCGAGCTCTTCGGCGACTTCTGAGCGGCTCGGTCGCTCCTGCGCGTCGGGGGAGACACCCGGGCGGGATTGCGGTACGACTTCCGCCATGGGGCTCCCCGGACTTCCTCGTGTCGCCTTCGCCGCGCTGCTCTTGACGGCGCTCGTCGGCTGCTCGCACACCTACTTCCAGTTCCACGTCAACTCGGCGCAGCAGGCCGACATCATGACGGCGCGCAACGCGCTCGCGGTCTCGTCGCAGGGCGACGTGAACATGCTGGCGCAGGTCGTGGATCTGAACGGGCGGCGCGGGGCGGAGTCGCTGATCGCGGGGCTCACAGTCGAGCAGACCAACGCGGACCCGCAGTTCCAGCGGCTCGTGCGGGCGCTCTACCTCGGGCTCCTGCGCGACGGCGAGGATCCCGTCGCCGCGATCGACTCGGATATGGCGATGATGGCGGCGCGAATCGGGCAGCGCGCGGCCGTGAACGTGGCCAACCAGATGGGCCTCGGCGGGCTGGCCGCCATGGTGGGCCTGGCCGTCCCCGACGACAGCGGGCAGCGCCTCCGCGAGATGCAGGGGACGCTCGTTCGCGGCCGGCTCGGGACCTGCGGCGAGCTGCACCCGATCATCTCGTACGACGCGGGCATCCTCGGCCACATCCGCTCGCAGCTCGCCGAGCAGGATCCGGTGTACGTCGATTGGCGCGGCCGGGTGCGCGCGATCCACCTCGTGCGCTTCGCCTGCCCCAACGGCCACTTCCTGATGGTGCTCACGCAGAACGCCAACGAGGCGGGCGCCCGCGCGATCGGCTGGCAGTACCTGTCGCAGGCGCAGTGGCAAGGCCTCGAGCCGCGCCTGCGCCACGCGCTCGATCTCCCGCAGTGATCTCCGCCTCCGCAGCGTGGGAGCGCACTCCGCGCCGCGCTATGCTTCGGGCGTGACCGCTGCTCCAGCGATCCATCGACCTGATCCCGACCTCGTCGATCAGCGCGTCGTGCTGCGCGGCGTCACGTGGGATGCGTACGAGTCGCTCCTCGCGGCGCGTGGGGAGAGCAGCGCCGTCCGCGTCACCTACCTGGAAGGGACGGTCGAGCTGATGGCGCCCTCGCGATATCACGAGCTCGACAAGAAGCGCCTCGCGCGGCTCATCGAGACCTGGGCCGATGAGCAGGGCGTGGTGCTCGAGGGCTACGGCAGCTGGACGGTCAAGAACGAGGAGGCCGAGCGCGGCGCCGAGGCCGACGAGTGCTACGTCATCGGCGCGCACGACCCCGACGCGATCGTGGCTCCTCAGATCGCGATCGAGGTGGTGTGGACGAGCGGCGGCATCGACAAGCTCGAGGTGTGGCGCAAGCTCGGCGTCCGCGAGGTGTGGATCTGGGACGCGGGCGCGCTGACCTTTCACGCGCTGCGCGGCGAGAAGTACGAGCCGATCGAGCGGAGCGAGCTGCTGCCCGAGCTCGACCCGGCGCTCTTGGTCGGGCCCATGGGCGCGGCCTCGCAGACCGACGCCATCCGGCAGCTCCGCGAGGCGCTGCGGGGCTGACGCCGCGAGGCTGATCAGCGGCGCCGGCGCACGAGCGCGAGGCTGAGGAGCGCGACGAAGGTGAAGGACGGCGCGCCGGAAGCGCCGCTCGCGCGGCAGCCGCAGCCGCTGGGTGTCGAGCCGGGGCCTCCGTCGGTGCGGCTCGAGATTCCCGCGTCTCGCGTCGGGGTGCCGGCGTCGCGCACCAGCGGGCCGGCGTCGATGGTGGGATCGCGGTGCTCGTAGGCGCCCGCCGAGGGCGGGCTCGCGCGCGGGTAGCCCTCGAGATCGTAGAGCGCGTCTTCGATGACGGTGCCTGCCCCGCGCGCGATCGACGTGTCGGTGATGTGGTAGTCGCCGTCGCTCACGAAGCCGGCCTCGGCCGCGGTGGCGACGACGACGTTGCTGGCCTCGGTCCAATCGACGTCTCCGCCCGCCGCGACGCCCGGCCCCGCGCCGACCAAGAGGTTTCCGAGCGCCTCGCTCGGGCCGAGCTGTCCGCCGAAGACCGTGATGCCGTTGCGCATCCAGCCGACGATCGTGTTCTGGTCGAAGCGGTAGCGCGCACCCGGGATGACGTCGCGGTGGTGGGCGTAGATGCCGTCCGCCGCGGTGAAGCCGACGATGAGGTTGTCGTGGATGAAGGTCTCGTCCGCGCCGAGCACGATGATGCCCATCGCGGGCCCGTCCGAGATCACGTTGCCGAAGACCTCGCAGCGCGAGTAGGTGCCGATCTGGAGCCCCTGCTGCTGAAACTCGACGCCCTCGAGGCCGACGCGGCGGATCACGTTGCGGTACACGCGGCAGCCTTGGCGCGCCATGCCGACCTGCATGCCGTCCCAGCCGGTGTCCTCCACGAGGTTGTCGTGGATCTCGACGCCCTCGAGCCAGTGTGGCTGGTGCACCTCGGACGCGCCGTCGCAGGTGATCGTGTGCCCCTCCGACTGGGTGCTGCCGACGTAGAAGCCCTCGCCGCCGGTGTCGTGGACCCAGAGGTGGTGGAGGCGGCTGTTGCGCTGGACGAAGACGCCCTGATCGGCCGAGCCGTCGCAGAGCGGATCGGTCTTCGCCATCACGCCCGCGAAGCCGGTGTGGTGGATCTCGAGGTGGTCGGCCTCGTAGTCGCTCGAGCGACCGAGCAGCCAGAGCCCGACGCCCGGATAGGGCTCGCGATCGGGCGCCGAGATGTCGAAGCCGTAGGTGTGCGCGTCGTCGCCGGTGCCGGTGATGCGGAAGTGGTGGGAGTCGTCCTCGAAGACGAGCGCGTAGGCGCGATCGTCGTTCGAGATCGTCACGCGCCCGCCGCAGTTGAGGATCGTGACGGGCGCCTCGGCGGTGCCCGCGATGTTCTGGAAGCGCAGGAACGAGCGCGCTCCCGCCATCACGCAGATGCGATCGCCCGGCATCACGCCCTCGGCCGCGCCATCGAAGCCCGTGACGTCGAGCGCGATCGTGTGATCACAGTCGCACTGCGCCGACGCGCGAGCCGGAGAGAGGAGCGCGATCATCCCGAGGGCCCCGATCAACAGCCGCATCGCGCCATCGTACACGCGCCGCGCGGCGCTCTCACTCAGCGAGCGGGGGGCGCCGGTCCGCGCGCGAGGCCGACGCGCATGCTCGTTCCGTCGAGCCCGGTGTAGAAGAGCTCGAGCGTGCCGCCGTCGACGACCGGCTCGGGGTCGAGCACGCCGAGCGCGTCGAAGCCCGCGCCGCTCGCGTCGAGCACCAGCGCGCCGCCGCTCGGCTCGACCCAGGTGAGGCCGTTGGCCGAGACCAGCATGCCGACGCCGAAGCGGGCGCCGCGCCGGCCGGCGAAGTACATGCGGAGCACGCCGTCGGAGGTCGCGACGACGGCGGGCGAGCTCAAGGCGTCGCGGTCGAACGCGAAGAGGTCCTCGCCGCGCTCGCGGACGACGCCGATCCGCGTGATCGGATCCAGCCGGTAGAGCGCGATGCGCGAGGCGCTGCCCTCGTCCTCGGCGAGCGCGAGGTAGCTCGCCTCGGCGTGCTCGAAGGGCGCAGGCCCCGAGTAGCTCACCTCGCCCGCGTCGAGCAGCGCCTCGACGTCGGTCCACGCGAAGGTCTCGGTGCCCACCGCGGCGCGCACGCGCATGACGCTGCCCTCGCCGCTCGCGCTCCGCGCGGTGAAGAAGAGCTCGAGGGCGCTCCCGTCCCAGCGCAGCGCGGGATCGGAGAGCCACTGCGCACCGCCCGACGCCGCGAGGGCCGGTGTGCCGAGCGCCGTCGTCGGCTCCCACCCGCCCGCGCCGCGCCGCGCGAGATAGAGCGCGCCGTCGATCTCCACCGCCATGCGCTCCTCGAGCTCGCCGAGCTCGCTCGTCCAGCGCGCCACGCTCGGCGCTCCGACCCGCCTCACGCCCTCCCACCCGATCGCGCCGGGTGCAGGGAGCACCGGCGTGCGCTCGGGGGTGAGCGCGCTCGGGACGTCGCAGGCCTCGGAGCTGACACCGATCGCGCTCACGCGCACCGGCGCGGGATCGGTGGGCCCCGGATTGAAGCTCCGGCCGTAAACCACCGCGCGCAGCGGCCGATCGAACCGAATCGAGGTGGTCCCGAGCAGCGTGCCGTCCCGCCGGAGCTCGACCGTGCCGTCGGGCCGCGAGGTCAGGGCGTAGTCGTGGAACGAGCCATCCACGAGCGGCCAGCGCTGCACGAGCTCGCCGGCGACCAGCAGGCTGGCCTCGTGGCGATTGCCGCTCACCATCAGCGCGACCCTCGGCGTGACCCGGAGGAGCTCGACCGCGCTCTCGGCGT
Organism: Pseudomonadota bacterium; assembly: GCA_023427125.1. Classification (GTDB taxonomy): domain Bacteria; phylum Myxococcota_A; class Polyangia; order Polyangiales; family Sandaracinaceae; genus JAEZBP01. The sequence continues at coordinate 4,863 of JAEZBP010000688.1, forward strand.
CGACGAGGCCCACCGCGACGAAGTCGGTGCCGAGGTCGTGGCCGATCGAGCTCGCCGCGATCGTGGCCGTCAGGGTCACGGCGGCGGCCCGGACGTCGAGGGGCTCGTCGAAGAGAAGCCCCGAGTCGTTCTCGTGCCCGCGCAGGACGAGCGTCCGCGCCTCGAGCTCGCGCTCGCCGACGGTCGGCGCCGGCGCGCCGAAGGTCTCGGCGAGCGCGATGATCTCCGCGCACAGCCCGACCTCGCCGTCACACGACGCGATCGGGAGCGAGACCTCCTCGCCGGGCTCGCAGCACAACGAGTCGCTGACGCCGACGCAGCAGGCGGGCACGTTCGCGCGGCAGCTCCGATCCTCGCAGTCGCTCGCGCCGTCGCCGTCGTCGTCGTCGCCGTTGAAGCAGTTGTCGGAGGCGACGCCGTCGTTCGACTCGTAGTACTCGCCGCCAGGGCCTCCATCGAAGCTCGGTGCGCCCGCGTCGCCGATGGGCGTCGGATCCACCACGGCGGCGTCGCTCGCGGCGTCGACGAGAGCCCCGTCCAAGTCACGTCCGGGCGGCCCGGCGTCGCCTTCGACTCGGTACGATGCGCACGCAGGGAGCACACAGAGGAGCAGCAGCGCGACGGCACGCGTCACCATCGCGTCCCTCCGCTCGCCCGGCCGATGCGCGCGCGCAGGCCGTCCAGCGCCGTGTGGTAGAGGTGGAGCGCGTCGCCCTCGCGCGCGACGCTGGGATCGGAGACGCCGAGCGCGTCGACCCCTTCGCCGGAGGGCTCGAGCACCGGCTCCTCGGGCGCGTAGCTGAAGGGGCCATTCAGGCCGGCCGCGCGGATCCCGATGCTCCAGCGCGCGCCGCGCCGGCCGGCGTAGTAGACCCGCACGATCCCGGCGCTGTCGACGTAGAGCGCCGGCGCCGCCACCTCGTCCGCGTCGAACGCGTGGATGCCGCCGGCAGGGCGCACCACCGTCGAGGCCTCCTGTGTGCCTTCGAGCCAGCGGAGCTCATCGGCGGCGAGCTCGAGGAGCACGATGCCCTCGGCGCCCAGGTCGCCGGCGCTCGTCGCGAGCGCGGCGATCACGTCACGCCCGCCGATCCGGGCGAACGCCGGCTGCGAGAGCGTCGAGGGAGAGGGGAGATCGAGCGGCGCCCCGAACGTCTCGCCGCCGTCGGTGCTCTCTGCGCGGGCGATCGCGCGCGTCCCGTCGCGCTCGTGCGTCACGAAGAGGACCCAGCGATCGGCGGCGCGGGCGAGCTCCGGATCGCGGTAGGCCTCGTTGACGGGCGCCTCGAGGGCCGGCCCGGCGCTCGGGATCCACGCTCCGGAGTCGTCGCGGCGGGCGAGGTAGATGGCGCCGCCGCGCTCGAACGCCACCAGCGCGTCCTCGCCGTCGATCACCACCGAGGGCGCGCGCGCGTCGCCGAAGAGCGCGTCGTCGAAGAGCGGCGCCGGCGCCCGGGCGAGTGACGAGGGGATCTCGCAGGCGTCGGTGCGGGCCTCGACCGAGAGGGCGCGCGCGGGCGGAGGCGCGCTCGCGGGGCGGTTGTGGGTGCGGCCGTAGACCACGAGCTGGCGGCCGGGCGCGGGATGCCAGCGCGCCTCGATCGGGTCGTCACCCTCGACGCGCAGCTCGACCGCACCGTCGGGGGTGAGCGTGAGCACGTAGGGGCGCGGCGCGTCGGTCACGAGCGGGACGGCGGCGATGATCTCGCCACCGACGACGAGCGCGTAGTCGCCGCGCGCGGCGCGCAGGAGGACCGCGACGTCGGGCACGACCGCGACCACGTCGCCGGCGATGGGCCCGCTCACGCCGACGCCGATCGCGTCGAGGCACTCGCGGCAGCCGCCGATCGGCGCGGCGAGCTCGGCCCTGATCACGATCCGCTCGCGCGTCCCATCGAGCGGCTCGGCGAGCGTCAGGCCGGCGTCGCTGATCGCGCCGCCGTTCGGGACGAGCGCGCTGTCCTCCACGATCGGCAGAGGCGCGCCGAAGGCGAGCGCGCTCGGGTGGCACGAGAGCGGGTCGGCGCCGGTGCAGCCGCTCGCGAAGTCGAGCGCGAGCGAGCGCGCGTCCCCGCAGCAGCCGGCGCTGCTCGATCCGAGGCAGCAGAACGGGGTCACGCTGCAGCCGACGTCGGCGCAGTCGGAGATCCCGTCCTCGTTGTCGTCGAGGCCGTTCCAGCAGGCGTCGGTCGCGAAGTCCCGCTCGCCTCCACCGAGCGCCGGTCCGGCGTCGGCGGTGCTGGCGTCGGAGCCGCCCCGCACGCCGCCGTCGCTCAGCGGCGGCAGCGTGACGCCGGCGTCGCGGGTCTCGGAGCTGGGCTCGCCCGCCGTGCACGCTGGGAGCAACAGCAACAGCGCTGTGCAGAGCCGCCCCCGAGGGGTGCGTAGATCACAGATTGGCACACTGAACGACACGGTCGTCAGCCATCATTCACCCACCGTGCCAGCGGGTCCAGCCATGCCGATCCGGATGCGCGTCCCGTCGGTGCCCGCGTAATAGAGCCGGAGCTGGTCGGCCTCGACGATCGGCGCCGGGTCCATCACCCCGAGGGCGTCGAAGCCACCCGCGGAGGGCTCGAGGACCGGACCGACCGCGCGCCAGCGCTCGCCGTCCGAGGAGACGAGGAGCCCGATCCGCCACGCGGTCCCGCGCCGCCCCGCGTAGTAGAGGCGCTCGATGAGCCGCCCGCGCACGGCGCGGTGGTGCCCGACC
>JAEZBP010000731.1 GCA_023427125.1 Pseudomonadota bacterium
GCTCTGGCTCGCGGTCACCGCGCCGCACGGCGTGCGGAGCTTGCTCGACGCGCCGCCCGAGGCGAGCGCGCCGCGGCCGAGCCTGCTCGCGATGACGAAGCACCGCGCCGTCCTCCGCGCGGCGGCGCTGGTCGTCGCGAGCTCGCCCGCGTTCGCGTTCTTCTTCTTGTGGAGCAGCCGCTATCTCCACGACGCGCACGCGGTCGCGCAGGAGGACATGGGCCGCTACCTGTGGATGCCGCCGCTCCTGCTCGACGCGGGCGCGCTCACCTTCGGCTTCCTCGCCGGACGACACGCGAGCCGGCACGGGCCCGAGCGCTCGCCCGTCTTGCTCGCGTGCGTCGCGATGGTGCTCGTCGCCGCGCTGGCCTTGCTGCCGCTCACGCGCGATCCCTGGTCGGCCACGCTCGCCTTCGGAGTGGTCGGTGTCGGGCTGTGGCTCGTGCCGGGCGCGCTGGTGTGGATCGCGATGCGACCGCGGGCCCTCGCATGAAGGAGCGGCTCCGTCGCTGGGCGCTGGACTCGCCGGTGAACCTCGCGATCTTCCGCGTGGTGGTGGGCGTGGTGCTGCTGCTGCTGCCCGACCTGCGCAGCGCTTTGCACTGGGCGGCGATGAGCGATCGCCTGCGCACGCCGCCGGTCGGGCTCGAGTGGGCGCTCGGGGTCGTGCCGATGGGCGTCGAGGTGGCGCGGCCGCTCTACTGGATCGTGGTGGTCGCGACGGTGCTCGGCGTCGTCGGGCTGGCCACCCGCGTGGCGTGGACGGTGGTCGCGCTCGGCTCGCTCTGGCTGCTCGCGATCCCGCAATTCGCCGGATCGGTCTTCCACTATCACCACCTCGTGTGGTTCGCGATGCTGCTCGCCGCGAGCCCGTGCGGCGACGCGCTGTCGATCGACGCGCGCATCGCGCGCTGGCGAGGGAGGCCACGGACCACCGAGCGTTCGCTCGCGTACGGCGTGCCGATCCGCGCGGCGTGGCTGCTGATCGCGCTGATCTTCTTCTTCCCCGGGCTGCACAAGCTGCTCGAGAGCGGCTGGGAGTGGATCTGGAGCGACAACCTGCAGAACCAGATGTACGCGAAGTGGCTCCAGATGCCGGAGCTCACGCCGCTCTTTCGCGTGGACCGCTACCCCACCTTGCTGCGGCTCGGCGCGCTCTCCGCGGTCGCCTTCGAGCTCTCGTTCGTGGGGCTCGTGCTCTTTCGGCGCACGCGGCTCGTCGCGGTGGCGATGGCCCTCGCGTTCCACCAGGCGACCGCCGAGCTGATGGGGATCCGCTTCCCGGCGCTCTGGCTCTGCTACGTGGTCTTCGTCGATTGGGACGCGCTCTGGGCGAGGCTCTCACGGCTGAGTCTCGCGCGGCTGAGTCTCGCGCGGAGGCGCAGAGGCGCGGAGGCGGGAACAGGGGAAGCCCGGCGGCGCTCGATGAGCCCGCCCGAGCCCGCGTCGCCGAGCGGGCGCTGGCCTCGCGCGTCGATGGTCGTCGCGAGCGTGCTCTTGGTGGGCAACCTCGGCTACGGCGCGGCCGGGATCAGCGATGGGTGGCCCTTCGCCTGCTATCCGAAGTTCCACCGCACGGTGGAGGCGAGGCTGCCGGCGCTGCGGGTCGAGGTGGTCGGCGCGGACGGCGTGGTGCGCGAGGTGCCGGTGGAGGCGATGAGCCCCGGCGGGCCGACGCAGCGGTGGTGGGCCGTCACCTGGAGCGTGATGGGCTCGCACGAGCGGGCGCGCGCCGAGCCGGCCCGCTGGCGCGCGTTCTGGCGATCGATCGCGCGGCGCCCCGCCGTCCGAGCCCTCGCGGAGGACGCGGTGGCGGTGCGCTTCTCGCGCGACATGGTCTCGACGGTGCCGGAGGAGGCCGATGATCCGCCGCTCTCGACGCGCCTCCTCTACGAGCTGCCGCTGCGCTGACCGGGGTCCCCTTCGTGGCGGGCGAGGGCTCGTGTATGCTGAGGCGCATGCGAGCCTCGCTTCCGCTGCTCACCCTTGTGGTCGTGGCGCTGCTCGTGCCCGGTTGCTTCCTCGATCGCTCCGCGATCGGCGGTCCGGCGGCGGATGGGGGGCAGCCGCCCGACATCGACGCGGCGAGGGTCGACGCGTTCGTGCCGCCCGAGGAAGACGCGGGCCCTTCTCCGGACGGCGGGCCGGTCTGCGTGCCGACGGGACCCGAGCTGTGCGGCGGCGGGGACGAGGACTGCGACCTCGCCACCCCCGACGGGAGCGACGAGCCGGGCTTCGGCGAGCCCTGCGACGGAGGGGATGCGGACGCCTGCAACGAGGGGACGATGCAGTGCTTCGACACCGAGCTGCGGTGCAGCGACACGAGCGACGACAACCTCGAGGTGTGCAATGGCCTCGACGACGACTGCGACGGGGTGATCGACGAGGACGCCGGCTGCCCCTGCCAGCGAGAGAGCTACGGCGATCACAGCTACCTCTTCTGCGACGCTGCGGCATGGACCAGCGCGGCGTGCCCCACCGGGTACCTGCTCGCGCGGATCGACGACCGCGAGGAGCACGAGGCGATCATCGAGCTCGCCAACTCCATCGCCAGCGGTCACTGGTGGTTCGG
>JAEZBP010000886.1 GCA_023427125.1 Pseudomonadota bacterium
GTCGAGCTCTGATCGAGCGCGGAGCGTGGAGCCCGGATGATTCGTCGCCGTCCATCGCCGGCGGTAGGCTGCGCCGGCTCATGTCGTCCTCTCCTTTCGGCCGGCGCATCCACGTGCTCGGCAACAGCGGCGCCGGGAAGTCGACGCTCGCGCGCGGGCTCGCCGAGCACCTCGGCGTCGCCTTCATCGATCTCGACGCGCTCTACTGGTTGCCTGGGTGGCGCGCGCCGGAGGAGGCCGAGTTTCGCGAGCGGCAGCGGGAGGCCACCCGGGGCGACGGTTGGGTCGTAGGCGGGAGCTACCTCCGGCACGCGGACGTGTTCTGGGACCGGCTCGAGACCGCCATCTTCCTCGACCTTCCGGTCCCGCAGCTCCTCGGGCGCGTGCTCGCGCGCTCATGGCGGCGCTGGCGTTCGAACGAGCTCCTCTGGGGGACGAACCGCGAGCGCTTCTGGCCGCAGCTCAAGATCTGGGATCCGGAGAGCTCGATGCTCGGACACGTCCTGCGCGTACATCGGGAGAGGCAGCGCCACTTCGTCGCGGGCATGACCGATCCGCGCTGGCGGCACGTGCGCTTCGTCCGTCTCTGCTCGCAACGCGAGATCGACCAGCTCCTGCATGCACTCGCCTGAGTCGCTCCAAGAGCGATCATCGCGTTCCATAATGGACCAGGCTCCGCGCCCGCCCTCCCCTTCGACGGCGCACGCCCACGCTGCGAGCGCTGGCATGGAAGCCGCAAAGCGCGTCCGCCGTGGCCGGACCGCTCATCTTCACTCCCGGGCGCGGCGCTCTCACGAGCACCGCGGCGCCCTCGCGGCCAGCCGCTGCGCCGGCGAGCCTCGCGACCGACGACTCGCCTCCGCTGCACCTGCCCGGCGCGCACTTCACCGTGGCGTTCGGAGCGCTGCTCCTCGGCTCGGCGGGCCTCGTCGTCGCCGCCCCCGAGCTGGCGCTCGGGCAGGTCTTCTCCCCCCGGCTCTTGGGGGTCGTTCACCTCTTCACGCTCGGCTGGATCACGACCTCGATCCTCGGCGCGCTCTGCCAGTTCCTCCCCGTCGCGATCGGCGTGCCGCTCTACTCGCGCAGCGCCGCGTACGGCACGCTCGCGCTCCACGGGCTCGGGCTCACGCTCTTCGTGGGCGGCTTGCTCGCCGGCGCGCCGAGCGTCTTCCGGATCGGCGCGCTGGTGGTGGCCGTCGGCCTGACGGTCTTCGCCGGCAACCTCGCGCTCACGCTCGCACGCGCCAAGACGCGCGACGTCACATTCTACGCGCTCGCGCTGGCCGACGTGTTCCTTCTTGGAACGATCGTGCTCGGCGGGATGCTCGCGTGGAACCTCCACTCCGGCGCGCTCCTCGGGGCCGACCGCTTCACCGTGCTCGCCGTCCACATCCACGTCGCGCTCGCCGGCTGGGTGGTGATGGTGATGGTCGGCGTCGCGCATCGCCTCTTGCCGATGTTCCTCCTCTCGCACGGCGCGAGCGAGCGGCCCGCGCAGGTCGCGGTGGCGACGCTCGGGGTCGGCTCGGGGCTCCTCCTCTTGCCGGTCGGCCACCTCGGCCGGGTGATCGCGGGAGCGCTCATCGCGCTCGGGATCGGCGCGTTCCTCGTGCAGGCGGTCCTCTTCGTGCGCCACCGTCGCCGCCGCGCGATCGACCCTGGCCTCAAGCTCGCCCTCGCGGGCCTCGTCGGCCTCGGCGCCGCGACGCTGGTCGCTCCCTTCGCGCTCCACGGCGGGCTCGCGAGCCTCCGCCTCCTCGTCGCCTACGTGCTCCTCGCGCTCGTGGGCGCGATCTCCACGTTCATCGCGGGGCACTACTACAAGATCGTCCCCTTCCTCGTCTGGTATCACCGCTTCGGCCCGCTGATCGGCGAGCGCCAGGTCCCGAAGGTCGCCGAGCTCTTCTCGGCGCGCGTGGCCGGCGTGACCGTCGTCCTCGCGGTGCTCGGGACGTGCGCGATGCTCGCCGGCGTCGCGCTCGAGAGCCCGAGCGTGCTCCGGGGCGGTGCGCTCGCCTTCGCCGCGGCGATGGTCGTGGAGGCGGCACAGATGGTGATGATCGCGCGCAGGAGACCGACATGACTGAACAGGCAATGTCCGATGCGAGCACCGCGGAGGCCGCGACGGAAGACGCGGCGGAAGACGAGGCTGAGACCGCGGCGCAAGACGAGGCGATCGTCGGCGCGCTGAGGACGGTGATCGACCCGGAGATCGGGCTCGACATCGTGACGCTGGGCTTGGTGTACGAGGTGCACCTCACAGGCGACAACGTGCGGGTACTGTACACGCTGACGACCCCGGGTTGCCCGATGGAGAAGGTGATCACACAAGGGATCGTGACGGCGCTCTCCCAGGTTCCCGGGATCGCCAACGTCGAGCCCGATCTGACGTTCACGCCGCGCTGGAACCCCAGCATGGCAGAGGAAGGTGCGCTGTGGTGAGCACGATATCCGAGACACTTCGCTCGGTCCCGAGCGAGCGGCTGGTCGACCTCGACGTGCGCGAGGAGCTGCGCGGGGGCGGTGAGCCCTTCCAGAAGATCATGGCCGCCGTCCGCGACCTCCCGCAGGATGGCGTCCTGCGCCTCCGCGCGATCTTCGAGCCGGCGCCGCTCTACCGCGTGCTGGGCAAGCAGGGCTTCTCGCACGCGACCGAGCAGCTCGCGGCCGACGACTGGCGGGTCTGGTTCTACCGCGACGCGGCGCCTCCGCGTGTCGCAGCCCTCGCGCCGGCGCCCGAGCCCGGCACCGACGACGTGACCATCATCGACGTGCGCGACCTCGATCCGCCCGAGCCGATGATGCGGACCCTCGCCGCGCTCGAGAAGCTCCCGCGCGGCAAGACCCTCCTGCAGATCAACGCGCGGGTCCCGCAGTTCCTCCTCCCGAAGCTCACGCAGAGAGGCTTCGTCTACGAGATCCACGAGCAGCCCGAGATGGTTCGGGTGTTCATCCGACACGCAGAGCAGTAGCTCACACTCCTGAACAGACAATCCTGAATAGACAGTCCTGAATAGATAGGTAGAGACCAACATGACCGCATCCAACGCGATCGAGCTCGACGTCCGCATCATCCCGCCGCGCGAGAAGCACCCGGCGATCTTCCGCACCTTCGACTCGCTCCAGAAGGGCGAGTCGTTCGTGCTCGTCAACGATCACGATCCGTTCCCGCTCCGTCACCAGTTCGAGGCGACGCGCACGGGGCAGTACTCGTGGGACTACCTCGAGAGCGGGCCCGTGACCTGGCGCGTCTCGATCGGAAAGAGCTGAGACATGCGACTCGCGCTCAGCAGCGCGGTCCTGCCCGGACGCACGCCCGCCGATCTGGCGCGGGCGTGCGGCCCACGCGGGCTCGCTGGGCTCGAGATCGTCCTCGGCGAGATCCCGAGTCTCGACGAGGCGCGCCGCTGGCGTGCGCTCGAGGTGCCCGTCATCGCGCTCCGCGCGGAGACGGCGGAGCTCGCCGGGTCGAAGGAGCTCGCGTCCGTCGCGGGGGTGCTCGAGGCGCCGGTGGTGGCCGCGCCCGGGCTGCTCTCGAGCGAGCGAGTCGCCGAGCTCGCCCGCGAGTACGCGGCGCACGGGGCGACCCTCTTGCTCGGCCACCGCACCGACGTGAAGCGTACGCGCGAGGCGGCGGCGATCGTCGAGGAGGTCGGCCGCGAAGCGCTCGGCCTCGCGTGGGAGATCCGCCCGCTCGAGGACGACCTGGCGAGCGCGGCGGAGGTCCTCCGCGCCGGCAGCCCGCACGTCCTCCACGTCCGCTTGCACGGCGGCGGGCCCGAGCAGCGCGCGCAGGATGGGCTCGGGGTCGGGACGCTCTTCGTCGATCTCGCGCTCGCGGGCTACCGCGGCGCGGTCGCCCTCGCGCCGAGCAGCGAAGCGCAGCGGGAGGCCTGGGAGCGCTGGATCGTCGGCACCGGCTCGAGCGGCTGCGGGAGCAAGGCCCACGCTGCCAAGCGCGGGCGCTTCGAGCTCGACGTGCGCCCGGTCGAGCCCAAGGACCGCATCGAGACGGTGCTGGGCTCCTACGACGGCGTGGGTCCCGGAGGCACGCTGCACCTGATCGTCGATCACGATCCGGACTGCATGCGTCACCTGCTGCTCTCGACGCAGCCCGAAGGCTCGTTCTCGTTCCAGTACCTCGAGCGCGGCCCCGAGGTGTGGCGCGTGGACGTCGTCCGGTCCTGAGTTGCTGCGCGCCTTCGCGCGCGCGGCCGAGCGGAGCGGCCCTCCCGGCCGGTCAGCGTTCAGATCGGCTGATCCAAGGCGGCGCGCGCGCCTCGACGAGCGACGTCGAACGCGCGCGCGCCCTCTTGCAGCTTGAAGGGCCCGACCCGCGGGAGATCGTCGATCACCAGCGGCACGAGGCCCGAGCGACGCGGGATCGCGAGCGCCTCGCTGCCCGGGCGCCGCCACGGCGAGCGTGACGCGAGGTGGTGGAAGAGGACGCGCTCGGCGTCGGCGAGGCCCCGGAGGCCGGGCC
>JAEZBP010000913.1 GCA_023427125.1 Pseudomonadota bacterium
AGCATCGGACGTACGGCCAATGGTTCCGGCGAGATGCGGTGTGACACGGCGCACTCGTGAATCATCCGGGCTAGGTCCAGTAGCGGTCGATGTACTTCTGGATCTCCTCGCGCATGAAGCGCGACGACTCGATCGCCCGCTCTTCCCACGCGAAGACGCAGCTCGTCACGATGCCGTCGAAGCCGACGTCGTGGAGGGTTCGGAAGAAGAGATCCCAGTCGATCTCGCCCTGGCCGATGTCGAGGTGCTGGTGGACGCGCACCGTGGACCCGGGCGGGTTGACGATGTAGCGGAGGCCTGACGAGGCGCGATGGTTCATCGTGTCGGCGACGTGCACGTGGCTCAGCACCGGGGCCGCCTTGCGGAGCATCGCCTCCATGTCTCCGCCGAGGTGGAAGGTGTGCGGCGCGCAGTAGAGATAGCGGACGCTCTTGCTGCCAATCATGTGGATCATGTCGACGGCGGCGTCATTCGCCTCGACGAAGTCCTCGGGGTGAGGCTCGAGCGCGAGCGTGATCCCCTCCCGCTCGAAGACGGGCACGAGCTCCTCCATCGAGCGCCAGAAGGCCGCCTCGCTCGCCTCGGCCATCGCCCGCGCCTGGCACGCGCACGCGCCCGGCGACGGCCCGCGGGTGAGCTCGGAGTTCATCGTGTCGCAGCCGAGCTCGACCGCGACCTCGATGGCCTTCTTCCAGTACCTCACGGCGGCGCGGCGCTCGTCCTCGTTCGGGCTCGCCCACCGGTACATCGGGAGCAGCGAGGCGATCCGAACGCCGGCCTCGGCGAGATCTCGCTTGAGCTCCGCGACGCGCGCGGGATAGGCGCGAGGGTGCACCCACCACTCGAAGAAGTCCGAGCGCGGCGAGAGCTCGATGTGCTCGTAGCCGAGCTCGCGCGCGAGCCGAGCGGTCTCTCGCAGGGAGAGGTGGCGGTGCATGTAGGGATCGAGCGCGATCTTCATGAGCGCCTCCTTTGCCGCGAGACGCGCGCGACGAGCTCCTGGTAGCCCGACTCGAACTGGCGGAGCGTCGCCACCGACGCACCGTAGTGTTCGAACTCTTCGGGCTGCATTCCGTCCTCCTCGTAGGCACGCACGAAGTCGGGGAAGTAGCGGGAGAGCTCGCTCATGATCGCCGAGCTCACCGGGTCGTCGATCGTGTTGGCCAGCGGCACCTCGCTCTCGTCGAACGCACGCCACCACTTGTAGGGGATGCTCTGCACGAGCCCGTCGCCGATGAGCTCGCTCCATTGTCTGCGATGTCGATAGGCGGCCGCGACCAAGACGGGGCTCAAGCCTCGCTGGCGGAAGAGCGAGTAGGCTCGCTTGAAGATGGCGATCCCCGCCCAGTCGGCCGCGCCGGGATCCGCGAGCGAGAGCTCGGCGTCCTGCTGCCGCTTCAAATGATCGGCGACCCGGCCGACCATGATCGTCACGTAGGGGGTGAACGCCCTGTCTCGCGCGGAGCGGCGGCGCATCCCTCGCTCCATCGCCTCGGCCGCCGCGATCGCCTGCGACACGCTGAAGCTCACGGTCGCGTTGGTGCGGATGCCCTCCGCGCTGAGCACCTCGAGCGCGACGAGGCCCTCCTTGGTCAGCGGGATCTTCACGGCGAGGTTCGGCGCGAGCGACGCGAGGCGCCGCGCTTGTTCGATCATCTGCTCGGGCGCTCGCGCGTGCTCGGGGTTGACCTGGACGTTGAGGACGCCCTTCGCGCCTCGGGTTCGCTCGAAGACCGGTAAGAGAAGTCGGCTCGCCTCGACGGCGATCGCCTCGATCCACCGCCACGCGAGCGCCTCGTCGGAGAGGCCCGGTTGATCGCGCTCGATCCGCGACAGGTGCGGAACCCAGGTGTCGGGATCCTCCGCCACCACGGTGGCGACGATCACGGGGTTCGAGGTCGCACCCACCGCGCCGTGCGCGACGGCCTCGGAGAGCTCGCGGAGATCGCACGAGTCGCTCCAGAAGTCGGCGCCGAGCCCGATCATCTCCTCGATCTTCCCCATCCTCACACCCCCAGAGAGCTGCGCACCGCCTCCCGCCCCTTCCTCGAGTACAGAAAGGGATCGGCCTTCTTCGGATCCTGCTCGGCCTCGACGACCAGCCAGCCCTCGTAGCGACCCCGTCGCAGCACCTCGAAGACCGCGGCGAAGTCGAGATCTCCGTCGCCGGGCACCGTGAACACTCCCTCGACGACCGCCTGGTAGAAGCTCGAGGGCGATCGCGTGAAGCGCTCGACGACCGGAGCGCGCACGTCCTTGAGGTGCACGAGCCCGATCCGATCGAGGAAGCGCTCGAAGAAGCGCGCCGGGTCATCGCCGGCGAAGCGGATGTGGCCGGTGTCGGCGGTCAACCGGACCTGCTCCGAGGTTCGCTCGACGAGCGCGCGCACCTGCTCCTCGTCCTGGATCAGCGTGCCCATGTGCGGGTGGTAGACGAGCTCGACGCCGTGCTCGCGCGCGCTCGCCGCCAAGCGCTCGATCCCCTGCGCGAGCCGATCCCACTCCGAGCCCGAGAGCACGCTCGCCCCGCGGCGGAAGCCGAGCGGCGCGCCGCGATCCCGCTGCACCGACCTCGTCTGCTCCGCCACGACCGCGTAGCGGCCGCCGACCTTCGAGAGGAGCCTGACGAGCTCGCCGAACGCGCGCGCCTCCGCGTCTGCGCCCCGCGTGAGGACGTACGAGGGATACCACGCCGAGATCAGCTCGAGCCCGTGCGCGTCGAGCGCCGCCCGCAGCGCCGCCGGCTCGGTCGGGAAGCCGTGTCCGAGCTCGGTCCCGGCGAAGCCGGCCCTGCGGATCTCGGTGAGGCAGCGCGAGAGCCCGATGCCGTCGCCGAGCTCCGGGAAGTCGCCGTTCGACCACGCGATCGGGTTCACCCCCACCTTGATCATCAGGCCCTCACCCCAGGAAGCGCTGCCGCGCCCTCTCGCGCTCGTACTGCCCTCTCGCCTCCATCACCGCCGGCTCGCCCGAGACCTCCGCCACCGGCACGTCCCACCACCCGAAGGTGGGGATCTGCGCGTAGGGATCGATCGGGACGTAGATCAGCACGCTCGCCGCCTCGCGCTCGGCCGCCTCGAGGGCGATGGCGAGCTCGCGCTCGGTGCGTGCGGTCCGCGCAACCAGGCCGAGGCTCTCGGCGTGCCGGACGAAGTCCACCGCCATGGGCTCCCCCTCGAGCCCTCCGCCCGGCGCGCGGTAGCGCAGCTCGTTGCCGAAGCTCCTGCCGCCGCACGAGCGCTGGAGGCCGTGGATGCACTGATAGCCGTGGTTGTCGAGCAAGAGGACAGTGATCTTCAGCCCCTCTTGCCGCGCCGTGAGCAGCTCGGCGTTCAGCATGAGGTAGCTGCCGTCGCCGACGAGCGCGTAGACCTCGCGTTCGGGCGCGGCCATCTTCACGCCGAGCGCCCCGGCGATCTCGTAGCCCATGCAGGAGTACGCGTACTCGGAGTGGTAGTCGTGCTCGGTGCGGCTCCTCCAGAGCTTCTGGAGATCGCCCGGCAGGCTCCCCGCCGCGTGCACGATCGTGGCGCGCTCGCCGACGTGCTCGTTCACGATCCGGATCACCTGCGCCTGCCTCAGCTTGTCGCCCTCACGCGGCGCCTCGGGCTCGAGCCTCGACGAGACGATCTCGGCGTGGAGCGCGTCCCACGACGCCTTGGCTCTGGCGATCTCGCTCGCGTACTCCTCGGCGATGCGCGCGCCCTCGAGGAGCGGCGCGAGCTGAGCGAGGACCGCGCGCACGTCGCCACGGAGCGCGAGCGCGCCGTGCTTGTGCGCATCCATCGCGTTGACGTTCACGCCAATGAGCTGGACGGCATCATCCTGAAAGATGGTCTTCGACGCGGTGGTGAAGTCGCCGAGGCGCGTGCCGAGGCAGAGGACGAGGTCCGCGCGCTCGGCGATCTCGTTGGCCGCCGCGGTCCCGCTGACGCCGAGCGCGCCGAGGGCGCTCGGGTGCGCGTCGGGGAGCGAGCCCTTGCCCGCGTGGGTGACGGCGACGGGGATGCCGGTGAGCTCGCTCAGCGCGCGCAGCGCCGGCGCGGCCTCCGAGTAGTACACGCCGCCACCGGCGATGATCAGCGGCCGGCGCGCCGAGCGGATCGCGTGCGCGGCCGCCTCGACGCTCCTTGCGGGCGCCTCGAGGCGGTCCTGGGCAAACACGCGCTTCCCGAAGAAGCGCAGCGGGAACGGATGGGCCTCGGCCTGGACATCCTCGGGGAGGCAGATGGTGACGGCGCCCCGCTCGGCGGGATCGGCGAGGACGCGCATCGCCTCGGGCAGCGAGGCGAGCAGCTGCTCGGGGCGCTGGATGCGGTCCCAGTACCTCGACACCGGGCGAAAGCAGTCGTTGACGCTGACGTCTTGGCTGAGCGAGTGCTCGAGCTGCTGGAGCACCGGCGCCGGACGGCGGCTCGCGAAGACGTCGCCCGGCAAGAGCAGCACCGGCAGGCGGTTGGCCGTCGCCCCCGCGGCGCCGGTGATCATGTTGGTCGCCCCGGGCCCGACCGACGAGGTGCACGCGAGCGTGCCGAGCCCACGCCGCGTCTTGGCGTAGGCGCTCGCCGCGTGGACCATGCCTTGCTCGTTCTTGCCTTGCAGGAAGGGCAGCTCGGGCCCGCCGTGCTCGCAGAGCGCCTGCCCGATCCCGCTCACGTTCCCGTGTCCGAAGATGCCGAAGACGCCATTGACGAGCCGGTGCTCGACGCCATCGCGCGCGATGTACTGCGCTTTCAAGAACCGCACGAGCGCGGCCGCGACGGTGAGCTCAACCGTCTCCATGGGCCGGCCTCCACCCTTGGTTCTTCGGATCGAGCAGCCAGCGGTGCTCGGGGGTGAACTCGAAGCCTCGATAGGGTCGATCGGGCAGGTGCTTGACGATCCAGAGGTAGTACATGCCGTAGCCGGGCGCCGACACCTGGGCGTGCGTCTCACCGCCCATGATCTTAAGGGTGTCACCGGGGCCGACCTTCAGGACGGAATCGTCGAGCTCGGCGTGGCCGTAGCCCTGCGGCTCGGTGAAGCGGTAGTGATAGAGCTCGGGCTGCGCGTGGTGATGGGGCGGGTAGCTCGACCAGCGGCCCGGGTAGCTCACGACCTCGCCGACCACGAGCTTCGACTCCGGCCGCTCGTTCCAGTCGAAGACGAGCCGCACGTCGCGGACGCACATCTCCTGCGCGAGGCCCTGGCCGCGCCGCTCCGGCGCCAGCGCCTCAGGCAGGAAGAGCCGCGGCGCGAAGGCTCGCTCGTTGGCTGCGCGCACCACCGCCCACTCCGACTCGTCGCGCGAGTCGATCGTGAGCGTCGTCTTCGCGGCGAGCGAGAGCGCGGTGGGCAGCTCGTCGAAGAGGGACGCGCGATGGACGTGATGGGCCTCGCCGGCGAACGTGAGCGTGGCCTCGCCGCCCAAGAGGATCCAGACCGACTCCTTGTCGTGCCGCTCTTCGCGTCGCTCGCCGGCGCCGAGACGCACGATGGCGAAGTCGAAGCCGACCGAGTCGACGGCGTCATCCTCACGGACGATGGAAGTCTCGCCGCGTCGAGAGCCTCCGCGACGCGCGCGGATCAGCCGCCCCTCCATCATCGCCCTCATCCCCTCAGCGCGGCGTTGATCTGCGCGGCGACCCGCTCGATCTCATGGGCTGGTGAGTCGATGTTGATCCCGAAGCCTGCGCCGAGACCGCCATCGACCACGCCGACGCTGACGTTCATCGAGCGCTCGAGCAGCGAGTCGGTCCTCGGGAGCGTCCCCTTCGCCGCCGGCTGGCCCAGGCCGCGCATCTTCTCGATGAAGTGCTCCATGTTGGAGTACACGTGCCAGCCGCTCTCCGCGACCGACTTGGTCCCGAGGCGCTCGATCACGCGGCGCGCCTCTCGATGGTCCTCGAAGATCAGCGTCAGCACCGTCCCGCACTCCCCCTCGGGATCGTGGATCGCCCGCAGGCGATAGGTCCCGGTCGGCTCGAGGAGGCTCGCGAGCGCGCGCTTCTTGGCGCGGAGCGCCGACGTGATCGCGTCGAGCTTGCGGAGCTGCGCGAGCGCGACCGCGCCGGTGAGCTCGTTGATGCGCAGGTTCATCCCCATGATCGTGCGCGCGCCGATCTCGACGCCGGCGCGGGCCGGCGAGTGGCCCTGGTCATGGAGCGCGAACGCCCGTCGGTAGAGGTCCGGGTCGCTGGTGACGAGGAGCCCGCCGTCGCCGGCGGTGATCGTCTTGAAGTAGTTCAGCGAGAAGGCGCCGAGGTGCCCGTACGTCCCCACGCGGCGCCCGCGGTAGGAGGCGCCGAGCGCCTGACAGCCGTCCTCGAGCACCGCGAGATCGTGGCGGCGCGCGACCTCCACGATGGGCGCGAGATCACAGGGCGCGCCCATCATGTGCACCGGGACGATCGCCTTGGTGCGCGCGGTGATCCGCTGCTCGAGATCTCGAGGGTCGATGCCGAGGCTCTCGTCCACCTCGGTGAGGACGGGCGTCGCCCCCGTGAAGATCACGGCGGAGTAGGTCGCGACGAAGGTGTAGCCGGGCACCAGCACCTCGTCGCCGGGACCGATCCCGAGCGCGGCGAGCGCCGTCCAGAGCGCGCCCGTCCCCGAGCTCAGCGCCAGCGCGTGCGAGGCTCCCGAGTAGCGCGCGAACTCCTCCTCGAGCTGCAAGACCTTGCGCTTGAAGCGCGGGTCGTCGGGATCGCCGTAGCGCGAGAGGTAGCCCGACTCCATGACGTCGAGCACCTCGCGCCGCTCTTCTTCACCGATCCAGTAGCTGCCGGGTCCTGACATGGCCACGAGGCCCCTAGGCACCTCGCGGCGCGCGCCCACGCTCGCAGGCGCAGACGGCTCGATCGGGGACTCAGCCCTCGAGCTCGAGGCCGAGCTCGCCGATCACCGCGTCGAGCTCTGCTGCCAGAGCGTCGGTCGTCACCAGCGTGATCGTTCCGTCGCCCGCGCCGTGCAGGTTCGCGAGCCCGTCGTGCGCCTCGAGCACGTAGCGCAGCCACGCGACCTCCTCGCGCGCCACTCGCACCCGCCGGCTCGTCAGCCCGGCCCCGAGGATCGGCTCATCGGACACGACGGGAGCCTGCGGAGCGCGCGGGCGCGGCGCAAGCGAGGCGTCATGGGCCGATGATGCCCGCGCCGCGCAGGAAGCGCTCGATGCGCGGCCAGTAGTCGGCGCCGGGCGGTGGGAAGTCGTTGTGGCCGGCGTCATAGAGGACGAGCTCGGCGCGCGTATGCAAGGCGGCGAGGCGGCGGCCGTGCTCGACGGGGATGACGCGATCGCGCGTGCCGTGGAAGACGAGGAGCGGGCCCTCGTAGCGCTCGAGCGCTCGCGCGCTGTCGAAGCGATCGGCGATCAGGAACGCGGGCACGTGCATGCCGGCGGCGACGTCGGTGACGCTGGTGAAGGTGGACTCGAGGATCAGCGCGCGCGGCGGGTGGCGATCGAGCAGCGTGCAGGCCGCGCCGCCGCCGAGCGAGCGCCCGTGATAGACGAGGCGCGAGCCGTCGATGAGCGGGTGCTCGCGCAAGCGCGCGTGGAGGGCGCGCAGATCGTCTCGGATCGCCGCCTCGCTCGGGCTGCCCGCCGAGCGGCCGTAGCCGCGGTACTCGGGGAGCACGACGCTCACGCCGAGCGCGCGGTAGCGCGCGAGCGCGCCGGGCCAGTGGTCGATGAGCTCGGCGTTTCCGTGCGTGAAGATCACGGCCGGGCCCGGGTGCTCGGCGTCCACGCCTTCGCCCGGGAGGATCCACGCCTCGACCCGGCCCTCGCCGGTGTCGAGCCAGAGCCGCTCGAGCCCCGGCGTCTCGAGCGCGGCCGGCACCTCCCGCGTGTACTCACGCGGGAAGAGCATCGCTCGCTGGAGGCGCACGAGGCCGAGCACGAGCGCGAGGATGAGCCCCGCGCCGAGCGCTGCCAAGAGCAGCCGTCTCAGCCGAGGGCGTCGATCCAGGCGCAGGTGTCTCTCCACACTTCGCGCGCGCGAGGATCGGTGACGAAGCCCATGTGCCCGAGCTCGCGGACCACGCGGTGCTCGACCGGCGCCTGCGTCATCAGCCCGAGGAAGCGCGCGACGGCCGCGGGCCGCGCCAAGAGGCGATCGCCCTCGCTCGAGAAGGCGAGCACCGGGATCGCGACCCGTCCGAGCGCGGCCTCGTAGTCGATCGTGCCGTCGGGGCTCGCGAGCCGATCACGCGCCCACATCGACGCGAACTGCGCGACGTAGGGCGCGGCCTCGGCGGCGGTGCCCATGCCGAGCGCGCGCGCGTCGAAGTAGCCGCGCGGAAGGATCGAGGCCATCCACGCGCGGAGCAGCGCCGACTTGGCCGCACGCGCGATGGCGCTCGGCTCGAGGTGCGGCGCCCAGAGGTTCGGCGCGTACCCGACGATCGCGTCGGGGACATCGCCACCGAGACCCGCGGCGATCATCGACGCGTGCCCGATCAGGCTGTGCCCGATCACCACCACCTTGCGACCGCCCGCGATCGAGCGCGCCCATCGCACCATCGCGGGCACGTCACGGCGCACGATCTCGTCGTAGGTCCAGCGCCCGCCTTGCTCGGCGCGCGGCCCGCTCTCGCCATGGCCTCGCGCGTCGATCATCGCGACCTCGAGCCCGTGCGCACCGAGCGCGCTCGCGAGCCCCTCGCCGCGCGGCCGATCGAGCGTGCGTCGATCCACCATCATCGCGTGCCCGCAGACGACGAGCGGCCCCGGGCCGCGCAGCCGCTCGCCCCGCAGGATCCACCCGTCGTCGGTGCGGAGGGAGATCGCCTCGCGGTCTTCCGTTGCTCGGCTCCGCTCCAAGGCTACTCGGCGCTGGCCTCGACCGTCACGCTCGCGCGCGGGCGAGGGGTCCGCACCTCGATCCGCGATCCGCGACCCGCGCGGCCGCGCTGCCGCGGCGTGGCACCGCCTTGGCTCGTGTCGAAGGGCGGGGGCTGGTTCGGGTTGCAGTTGGGCCCGAAGCCCGTAGCGTCGAACTCGTAGTGGACCCCGCCGGTCCCCGCGTCGGTCACCGCCTCGACCGTCACGGTGTGGGTGCCGGCGCGCGCGGGGCTGCAGTAGCTCAAGAGGTAGTAGCGCTGGGTCATCGCGAGGATGCGCTCGCCGATGCGCTGGAACGCCGCGCTGACCTGCTCGCGATCCTCCACCATCACGTAGCCCTCGCGCCCCACGTAGCCGAGCACACCCTCCGAGATCTCGTCGCCGACGCCGATCGCGAAGACGTCGTAGGGGCTCTCGACGATGGCGCGCCCCATCTCGTCCTGCGACACCCGCGCCGCACGATCGGAGCCGTCGGTGAACACCACGATGGTGCCGAAGCGCAGCGGCGCCCGGGCCCGCTCGAGCTCGCGGTCGAGCTCGGCGATCGCCGCGACCACCGCGCCGTGGAGGTTGGTCGAAGGGTCGCGAGGACGGAACCCCGAGAGGCGCCCGGCGCCCGCGCTCGCGGCGCCCGCGCTCTGGGTGAAGCCGGTGATGCGGTGGATCTCCTCGGAGCCGTCGAACGCGTAGATCGCCACGCGCTGGTGCGCGCCGAGCTGCGAGGTCAGCTCCTGCGTCGCCGCCTCGATGAGCGGCACCTGGTCGCTCTCGCTCACGCTCCCGCTCATGTCGACGAGCACCAGCGTGAAGTGCTCGGCCGCGACCTCGGGGTTCACGATGGTCTGCTGGCTCTCCGCCTCCGAGACGATCTGCCCGTCCTCGTAGATGCGGAAGTCGTCGGCCTGGAGCCCGGGGATCGGCTCGCCGTTGGGGCCGTCGACGGTGAAGTAGACGGCGACGTTGCTCGGGCGCTGGTAGGCCGAGTCGACGAGGTTGACCCGCAGGCCGGTGCAGCCGGCGAGGGCGCCGGCCAGGAGAATAGATACCGCTCGATGCATCGTGCGGCGCATGATCG
>JAEZBP010000959.1 GCA_023427125.1 Pseudomonadota bacterium
GTACACGCCTGACAGAGGGTCCCGTCGCAGAACGCACCCGCCTCGCACGTGGGATCCCCCTCGGCGCAGGGGCACGCGACCTCTCCGTCGCGGCACGTGTCGGGCACGCAGACGCCGGCCTCGCAGACGAGCCCGCCCGCACAGCCTGCGCCGCACGCGCAGCCCTGCTCGCCCGCCTCACAGGCCACGCAGATCCCCGTCGGGACGTCGCAGAGCGAGCCCGCCGAGCAGGTCATGTCGCTCCGGCACGCGCAGCCCTCGCGGCCGCGGTCGCAGTCCACGCACTCGCCGCCGACGCAGGCGCCGGACGCACAGCCGTCGTCCACGTCACACGCGCAGCCGACCTGGCCGGCCGGACAGGAGGCGTCCACCACGTGCGCGTCGAACGATCCCGCGTCCTCGGGACCGGGAGGACCGGAGCAGGCGGCGATCAGGCAGGCGAGCCCGGCGGCGGCCCACGGACGGGCCATGGCGTGCAGATGCATCAGAACACCGTAATGTCTTCGTAGTACACGACGAGGCGAATATCGGACAGCGACGAGAGGTCAATGTCCTGATTGACGACCTCGTCTCGCTGGTTGATTACCAGCTCCCACTGCGTGTTGATGAGCGGCCGGTCGCGCAGGCGTTCGGCGCGGTACACCTCCGGCGAGAACACGCGGTTCCCGTTGAAGAAGGTGTTGATGACCGCCGTGCGCTGCGGGAAGACGTAGTAGTCGAGCTCGCTGTCGAGCCCACGGATGACGCCCGTCCCGGTGGGCCGCACGTAGACGCGGCCCACCCGGTCGCCGACGCTCGAGCCGACGATCTCCGCCTCGATGTAGGAGATCTTGTGGTTGCGTGTGAGCGGGGAGAGCGCGCCGGCGTCGGTGCGGAACGGGAGGACCAGATAGCCGTTCTCGTCGAGGAGGTCGACGTCGGCCAAGCGCTGGCGCATGAGCTCGATGCGCTCGCCCTCGGAGAGAGCGCGGCCGCTCTCGTGGAGGAGCGGGATCTCCATCACGTCGTCGCGCATCGAGAGCACGATCACGCGCGGATCTGGCGCGCCGTTGGTCTCCTCGAACTCGATGAACGCGTTCTGGAGCTCGAGCAGGTAGTTCTCGAGGTTGTACTCGCCGGCCCCGACCATCCGGATCAGGAAGAGCTGCTCGAGGCGGGGGTAGCTCTGGCTCGTGTAGTACTCGAGCACCCGGGTGGCGCGGTACACGGCGCGCAGCGCGTCCTGGAAGGCGATGTCCGCGTTGAGCACGGCGTCGTTGCGATAGACCCGCACGTTGGGGTCGTTGCGCGCGGCCTCGACCGCGACGGCGAGCTCCTCCGCCTCCGTGAGCTCCACCTGCCGGCGCTGGGCCTCGTTCAGCAGACGCTCCGCCTCGGAGAGCTGCAGCCGCAGGTCACGGTAGGCCCGAGCCATCTCGATCCGGATCTCGTGCAGGCCGAGCAGCAGGCTGGCCGTGCGGGCGTTGCTGTCGATGATCATCCCGTCGCACTGGCGGCTCGCGACCCAGCGGGCCGTCTCGCGCTCGATCTGCGCGACCTCGCGCTGGCGGATCGCGATGGCCGTCTCGGTCGCGATCGTGTTCGCGATGGAGACCGCCGCCGCGGCGAGCATGAGCTTCGCGTGCGCCGCCTGCTCGACGCACCTGCCCGGTTCGGTGGCGCTCGGGACGCACGTGAGATTCTGAGCGACCTGCAGCGCGTTGGATGTGGTCGCCTGGACGACGGCGGCCTCCGCCTGGATGGCTCGGATGTCGTGTTGCAGCGAGTTGACCTCGCCGGCGCGCCGGTACTGGTAGTCCGCGATCTCGTCGACGAGGCCGCACTGCGCGGTCACGCGCCGGCGCTCGATCTCGACCTCCTCGTAGAGGTTGCGCAGGCGCGTCTGGACGAGCTCCTGCTGGGCGGCCGACTGCTGGATGTTGACCAGCGCGGTGTGGATCTGGCCGTTGCCCATTCGGCCGCACGGATCGCCGAGCTGCTCGGGGAAGCGGCTCAGCGAGGCGTAGCGCCGGATCGCCGGATAGACGCGCCCGTCGGTCTCGGCCACGAAGGTCCCGCAGAGCTCCGCGAGCTGCCCCTCGTAGGTCGTCCGCAGCCGCACGAGCTCCGCCTGGAACTGCGCGGTGTCGGTCTGGAAGCTGCGGTTGCTCGCGAGGGCCTGGTCCTCGCGCATCCGCGCGAAGCTCACGCGCGGCTGCGCGATGTCGAGCATGACCTCGAAGGCGTTGCGGCCGCGCGCGCTCTCGTCGAGCGGCGGGAAGGGGATGAAGTCGGGCGGGAAGCCGAAGTAATCGATCTCATCGGTGATGCTCCCGTAGAGATCGCGCATGTCGAGGAGCGCGAGCCGGTAGCGGCGCAACGCCTGCGTGATGGTCAGGTCGAGCTGGGGCCGATCGCTCGACGAAGAGCGGGCGGTGATCGCGTACATGAGCTGCGAGAGGATCACCGCCTCCATGTACGCGGAGACGTACGCGCGCTGGACCACCGAGCGGGCGAGGTCGGCGCGGTTGAGCTGCTGGTAGCGGCGGCCGATCTCGGAGTACGCGCGCGCCCGCTGGGTCGAGGCGCCGATCAGGCGCTCGAGGTAGAGCGTGACCGTCTCGGCGCTCACGAAGACGGCCGCGGAGTCGACCGTGTCGGCGCGGCTCAGCGCCTCGGTGAGGTTCGGCCCGAGCCCGTAGAGGCGATCGAGGGCGAGCTGGTAGAGCTGGACGGCGCGGTAGAGCGAGACCATCTCGAAGCCCGCCAC
>JAEZBP010001039.1 GCA_023427125.1 Pseudomonadota bacterium
GCAACGCCGCGAGCGGGGATGCCGCGGCGGCCGAACGCAAGACTTACTTCGCCCGGGCGCCTAACCCAGCGCGGTCTCGCCGGCGCGCTCGGGAGCCTTCGCCGGCACCGGGCCGAAGGTCGCGAGCAGCGCGGGCAGGATCAGGATCTCGCAGACGATCGCGCTGCCGAGCGCGATCAGCGAGAGCTCGCCGAAGAGCCGGATCGGCACGAACGACGCGAGCGCGAGCGTCGCGTAGCCGACCCAGAGGGTGGCCGCGCTGAGCAACGCCGCGCGCCCGCTCGAGCGCAGGCTCTCCTGGACGGCCTCGAGGCGATCGCGGCCGGCGGCGATCTCCTCGCGGTAGCGCGCGAGCAGGTGGATCGTGTCGTCGACCGCGAGCCCGACCGCGATGCTGAAGACGATCATCGTCGCCGCGTGGAGCGGGATGTCGCGCAGGGCCATGTAGGCGAGCGTGATCGCGAGCGGCATCACGTTCGGCAGGATGCTGATCAGGCCGACCCGCACGCTGCGCAGCAGCCCGCCGATCATCAGGAAGATGATCGCCATCGCGATGCCGACGCTGCCGCCGAGATCGCCGATCAGGCGATCGAGCCCCCGCGCCGAGCGCGCCGCCTCGCCGCCGACCACCGCGTCGACGCCCTCCCAGCCCGCGAGCCTCGCCTCGATCCGCTCGACGAGGATCGCCGCGCCCGCCTCGCCCGCGTCCGCCAGCCGCACCTCGATGCGCGCCCGGGTGGCTCCGTCGCGCAGGGTGCGGCGCGCCAAGAGAGGAGCGTCGCGATCGGCGAGCTCGGCGAGCGCCGCCGCCCGCGCCGGATCGGCCATCGCCTCGGCGCGCGCGTCGAGGCCGGCGAGCTGCCCCCAGATCGCGCCGAGCAGCTCCGGCGGTCCATCGACCCGCAGCACGTGCTCTTGCGCCCGGAGCCACTCCTCGAGCTCCACCATCCGCGCGAGCTCGCGCTCGCTCAGCACGCCGCCCGGCGCGTGGATCCCGATCGAGAGCGTGCGCACGCCCGAGAGCCGCGCCTCGAGCTCCTCGAAGGTGCGCCGCACCGGCGAGCTCGGATCGAGCTGCGCGCTCAGCGTGCTGTCGACCCGCACGCCGCGCCCGATCCAGCTCGCGGCGCCGAGGAGCGCCACGGCCACGAGGAGCACCGGGAGCGCGCGGCGCGCGGAGAAGCTCGCGATCCGCGCGGCGCCTCGCTCGAGCCAGGAGCTGCCGCGCGGCGCCTCGGGCCTCACCGAGAAGCCCGGCAGCGCGGCGGGCAGGAACGTGATGGTGACGGCGAAGCCGAGCAGCACGCCGAGCGCCGCGGTGATCGCGTAGCGCTGGACGACCTCGGTCTCGCTGACGAAGAGCGAGCCGAAGCCGACCGCGGTGGTCGCGGCGGTGAGGAAGCACGCGCCGCCCATCGCGCGCATCGTGCGCCGCCCCGCCTCGAGGCGATCCGGATCGCGGGCGAGCTCCTCGCGATAGCGCGCGATGACGTGCACCGCGTCGCCGAGCCCGATCGTGATGAGGAGCGGCGCCACCGTGTTGTTGAGCAGGTTCAGCGGCTCGTCGATCGCCGCCATCGCGCCGACCACGAGCGCGCTGGTCATCCCCGCCGAGGCGAGCGGCAGGAGCACCCCGGTGAGCGAGCGGGTGCCCACCGCGAGGACGAGCAGGCTGCCGAGGATCGCGAAGAGCACGAGCCGCACCTGGTCGTCGCGCAGCGCCTCGACCATCGCGACGCGGACCTCCGGCATGCCGGCGAGCTCCGCGCGCACGCCCTCGGGGGCCTCTTGCGACGCGAGCCACGCGCGCGCCTCGTGGACACGGGCCTCGAGGGCGTCGCTCGAGAGCGCGGGATCGAGCTCGAGCGCGACGATCGCGAGCCCTCGATCCCGAGACACCAACGGGAGCGCCGGCGAGCTCGTCGCCCACGCCTCGATCGCGTCTCGCTCCGCCTGCTCGAGCTCGCCCTCCACCATCGGCGCGACGACGAGGCGCCGGCCCTCGAGCCGCTCGGCCAGCGAGAGGAAGCCGGCGGGGAAGCGCTCCGGGTCGGTCGCGAGGGCGCGCCCGAGCACGGCGTCGATCGCGGGCGCGTCCTCGTCATCGAGGGTGTCGAGCGTGGCCGCGTCCGGCTCGACGTCTCGGAGGTGCGGGAGCGGCGTGACGGTCAGCGAGGCCACGCGCGTGACCCACTCCTCTTCGGCGAAGTGTCGCGCGATCGAGTGCTCGAAGCGCAGCGCGTCGAGCGAGAGCACGTCTCGCGCGCGGATCAGCACCAAGAGGGGCGCGTCGCCCTCGCCGAAGGGGCCGAGCAGCGCCTCGATCCGGGCGGCGTCTTCGTCGCGCGCCGGCACCAGCTCCTCGGGCGCGAAGACCGCGCGCAGCCGGGGAATCATCGCCAGCGCGGCGAGCGTGGCGAGCGCCAGGCCGGCGAGCAGCGGGCGGCGCCAGCGCGGGAGCGAAGCGTAGATCGATCTCAAGCGCGCGAGCTCCTAGGCACCCGTGGCGCACTTGTGACGGCCCACCGCCCGAAAGACAAGGCCCCGAGGGGCGAGTCGAGCTGAAGGAGATCAGCGCGGAATGCGCCAGTAGCTCCGGCCGAGGACCCAGACGTCCTCATCGGTCGCGAAGAAGGTCGCGCCCATGATGCCGGGCGAGTCGATCACGAGCGCGCGCTCACCGCTCGGGCGGCGCAGGCGGACGGTCGCGATCTGTCCGTCCACGAGGCGCTCGCAGCGGGTATGGAGGAAGTCGCACTCCGAGCGCTCGTGGTCGAAGGTCGCGTACACCTCCATGTCGCCGTGGAGGAGCGCGTCGCGGCTGCGCGCGGCCATCGGCGCGTCGCGCGCCACGAACGCGCCGTCCTCGAAGACCGCGATGCCGGTCTCGCCACCGATCCAGATCCGACCCTCGGCCTCCCCGATACGCGCGAGGGCCGCGCCGCTCGGGAGGGGGAGGCCCGGGTCGAAGTGCGTCCAGGTGTCTCCGTCGCGACGAAAGACCCCGTCTCTTCGCGACAGGGTCCAGACCACGCCGTCGCTCGTGACGTGGACACCGATCAGACCGGTCGTGTCAGGCCCCGACACGACGCTCCAGCGCACGCCATCGAAGTGCATCACCAGCGCTCCGAAGGAGCCGGTGCTGCTGGTGCTGCCGACCGCCCACACGTCGCTCGGCCCGGTGCCCCCCACGTCGTGGAGCTCCTCGGTCCATGATGCTGGGAAGGGGAGCCCCGTGTCGAGCTCGGACCACTCGCTTCCGTCGTAGTGCGCGATGATCGCCACGCCGAGCCCGCCGCCCACCGCCCACACGTCGTCGGAGGCCGCGCCCCACACGCCGTGGTAGACATCGCCCCCCTCGGAGTCCCACGCGGTCGTCCAGCTCTCGCCGTCGTAGCGCACGATGTTCGGCCCCGGGCCGTACCCCGCTCCCAAGAAGTCTTCCCCTTCCACGTGGTAGCCGACCCCCCACGCCTCGTCGGGCCCCGCGGCCCAGACGTCGCGCACGCTGACCGGCGCCTGCTCCACGACCCGCTCCGCGCCGGGGCTGCATCCCGCGACGAAGAGCGCTCCGATTCCAACGGCACCAACGGCACCAACTGCTCTGTGCATGCGGCCGTGCTCAGCAACGCGCGGGCCACCGAGCTGCGGGCGGTTTCATCCGCCGGCTCGTGCAGGCGGATGCACACGTGTGCACGCGCAGAGCGGCGCCCGAAAGCAGAGCGAGGACCGTCAGTCCGAGAGCGCGGCCTCGGCGCGCGCGGCGAGATCGAAGTAGCCGTCGTAGGCCCAGGTCTCGGCGTAGCTCCGCGGCCCCGCCGGCTTCGCGATCTCGCTCAGGCTGCCTGGACAGCCGCTTGATCGTGGCCTGCACCATTACCTGACGCCGGCGGAGAGTTTGGTAGAGTCGCGCGATCACATGGGACGCTCGGCTGCGTGACGGCATCCCGACACCTCGGACGGTGTCTACCGACACTCCGCTCCGCTCGCTGATCGAGGAGAGGTGATGGCCAAGACGAAGGTGGCGGTGCTCGGGGGTGGGCTCGGCGCGATGGCGGCGGCGTACGAGCTGACGTGCACGCCAGCGCTGCGCGAGCGCTTCGAGGTGACCGTCTACCAGCAGGGGTGGCGCCTCGGCGGCAAGGGCGCGAGCGGGCGCAACGCCGAGCACGGGCAGCGCATCGAAGAGCACGGCCTCCACGCGTTCCTCGGCTTCTACGAGAACGCGTTCGCGCTCATGCGCGACGTGTACGACGACTGGGGGGCGCTGCGACCCGACGCGCGGTGGACGAGCTGGCGAGACGCGTTCACGCCGCAGTACCTGATCTCGCTCCGAGAGTGGGTCCCCGAGGAGGCGAGCGATCCCGACGCCGACGGCCGCTGGGCCACCTGGAACCTCGCGCTGCCGAAGCTGCCCGGCGTCCCTGGCGATCACGAGAGCGTGCCCTTCGGCCAGAAGCTCGTGACCGCGATCGTCCAGCTCGTCGCCGAGTGGCTCAAGGAGCTCGTCAAGCGCGAGCCCAAGGCGTTCTTCAAGCTCGCCAAGGACCTCGCGTGGCTCCAGCCCTCGCTCTGGAAGGGCCTCGCGAAGGGCGATCCGCGCGCCGCGCTCGACTCGATCAAGGGCGCGCTCGACGCCTACGAGGAGGACTCGTCGATCGACGACGACGTTCGCCGCCTGGTGCTCTCGGTGCAGCTCGCGAGCGCGATCCTGCGCGGCCTGCTCGACGACGTCCTGCCGCGCGGGGAGGTCGAGGGCCTGGCCTTCATCGATCAATGGGACTTCAAGGCGTGGCTCGAGCGTCACGGCGCGAGCAAGCACGTCTCGTTCTGGGGCCCCGTGCGCGCGCTCTACGATCTCGGCTTCGCCTACGAGGGCGGGCAGCCCGGCCGCGAGAACGCGACGGCCGCGGCGGGCGTCACGCTGCGCATCCTGCTCCTGCTCGGGCTCGGCTACAAAGACGCGCCGCTCTGGAAGATGAACGCCGGCATGGGCGACGTGATCTTCGCGCCGCTCTACTACGTGCTGAAGGCGCGCGGCGTCCGCTTCGAGCTCTTCTCGCGCGTGACGGAGCTCGGGCTCTCGGCGACGGGCAACCTCGTGGATCGCATCGAGATCGCGCAGCAGGTCGCGCTCTCGGTGCCCGAGTACGACCCGATCGTCGAGGTGAAGGGCCTGCCCTCGTGGCCGAGCGAGCCTCGCTGGGAGCAGATCACCGACGGGGACACGATCCGCGATGCCCTGCGCGCGAAGGCGCTGACGCTCGAGTCGGCCTGGTGCGATCAGCGCGTCGGCACCCGGACGCTGCGCCTCGGGGTCGACTTCGATCGCGTGGTGCTCGGCATCTCGATCGCCGCGCTGCCGGACGTCGCCCCGGCGCTGATCGAGGGGCGCGAGAGCTGGAAGGAGGCGATGGCGAGCGCGCGGACGGTGCAGACGCAGGCGCTGCAGCTCTGGCTCGATCGCGACGCGAAGGGGCTCGGGTGGGAGGCGGGGCCGACCATCATGACGGGCTACGTCGAGCCCTTCGACACGTGGGGCGACCTCAGCCACCTCGCGGCGGAGGAGGACTGGCCCGCGGGCGGACCGAAGAGCGTGGCCTACTTCTGCAATGCGTTCCCCGACGCGACGACGATCCCGCCCTACACCGACCACGACTTCCCGAGGCGCGAGCACCAGCGCGTCTTCGAGAGCGCCAAGGCCTACCTCGAGAACGACATCGGCCCGCTCTGGCCGAAGGCGACCCCGCCGGCCGATCCGAGCGCCCTCGACTGGGCGCGCCTCTACGACCCCTCGGGCGGCGCCGGCGTCGAGCGCCTCGAGGCGCAGTACTGGCGCGCCAACATCGATCCGACCGAGCGCTACGTGCTCTCACCGCCCGGCAGCCTGAAGCACCGGCTCTGGGCGGGCCGCAGCGGCTACCTGAACCTCACGCTCGCCGGCGACTGGGTAACGACCTCGATCAACGCGGGCTGCGCCGAGGCCGCGATCGAGGGCGGCCTGCGCGCCGCCCACGCGATGATCGGCTCCGCGCCGCGCCCCTTCGTCGACCGCCACATCCAGGACGACCTGACGCTGGCAACCGGCGACTGATCATCGCCTGCGCTGACAGAAGTACTCGCCGATGATCTCGAGGGGCTGGCCGCTGATCGCGCGCGCGGCGTCCATCCCGCTCATGGTGGCCGCCTCCACGCAGGTCGCGTTGATGCCGGTGCGCAGCCACGCGCCCGCGAGGTAGAGGTTCTCGAAGCCCGCCTCGTCGGCCTTGAGGCGCAGCTTCGAGGTGCCCGGCAGCGAGGTCTCGCAGCACTCGGTCGGATCCACGTTCGGCCGGATCCACTGGAAGTCCATGCGATCCATGCCCGTCCCACCGTGAGGATCGAAGAGCGCCTCCCAGTCGAGCCCGTCCGGGTTGGCGGGGTCGCGCGCGTCCGGCCACATGTAGCCGACGTACTTCGAGAGACAGTCGATCGCGTTGGTCCTCACTTCGGCGAGCGCCTGGGCCGGCACCGTGGCGTCGGTGCTCGGCTGGGCCGTCAGCTCGTTCTTCCACGGCCCGCAGAAGTAGAAGACCCCCTTGGGCGGGTCCGCGCCCCACTGCTCGCGCGGGAGGACGTGGCTGCAGTCGGCCCAAACGCTGTACGGCTCGGGCGCCGCGTTCATCGCCGGCGGGCCGTCCTCGGTGTGCGCGAAGCCGAGCCCGGCGAGGTCCTCCTTCGTCCAGATCTGGAACGACTGCGTCGGCACGAGCCCGAGGCCCTGCACCATCGCGGCGAAGCGCGGGCTCGCGTCGACCAGCTCGTCCACCATCGTCGGCTCCGCGTTGAGCTTCTTGAACGCGCCGAGCGCGATGCCGAGGAGCACGACGTCGAAGTCCTGCCCGAGCTCGAGCACCTCGTCGCCCGTCTTCTCGAGGCACCAGTGCGACTCGAGCGAGCTCTTCTTCGCCGCGAGCCGCGCCCGGATCGCGGGGCCGTCGGCGACCTGATCCCAGAACGGCTCGCTCGGCCAGCACGTCACGCCGTCCACGCGGAAGGTCGGCTGGTATTCGCCGATCGTGTCGACCTGTCGATCGAGGTGCACGCGCTGGACCCAGCGCTGGTTCGGCGACAGCTCGAGCCGCGTCACCTTCCGGAAGAAGGCGACCTTCACGCCTTGAGCGAGGAGCACCTCGTACATCGGCGCCACCACCGTCTCGCCCATGCCGGCCTGCATCTCGAAGAAGCAGGCCTCCTTGTAGGTGGTGATCAGCCTGAGCAGGATCCGGATCGCGGTGCCCGCGCCGAGGCTCGGCTGCGCGATGTCGCCGTCGGCGTACGCGAAGGGCAGATCATAGAGCGCGCGCAGGTAGGACGACTCCTTCACCACCCACGGATCGGCGCCGTTCTCGATCAGCCAGTCGCGGTACTCGAGGTGATCGATGCGATCGAGATCGAAGTCCGGGTCGGTGACGATGCCGTACTTCGGATCGAGCACGCCGAGCAGCGTGGCCAGCCCGATCTCGAGCAGGCAGTACATGCGGCGGAAGTCGTCGTCGTGCAGCTTCTCCTGCGCGTGCGCGTGGATGGCCGCGCGGAGCTTGCCGATCAGCGCCTCGAGCGGCCCAAAGTGGGTCGCGAGCCCCGCGAGCTCCGCCGCGTCCTCGATCACCTCGAGCAGCCCGAGCAGACCCGTGTAGGCGCCCGCCCAGAAGAGATCGTCGAGGTCGGGCAAGAGGTCGCCGTCCTTGGCCGCCTCGCGCAACATGCCCGCCGCCTCGCGCAAGAGCGACGCGAGCTGCGAGAGCGCGCCGAGCGGCGTGAGCCCGACCTCCGGCGTCCCGGGGACATCGGTGTTGGTGGGCCACACGAGGGGCCAGTAGCCGAGCTTGCCTCCGAAGTCCTCGCCGATCGGCGTGAACGAGCACGGCGAGAACGCGTCGCGCCAGCCGACGAGGCGATCGTCCGGCAGCACCGGCTTGCGCTCGTAGATCTCTTGGATGGTGCGGAAGGCGTTGTCGTAGAAGCCGAACCACAGGTGGAGGCCGTGCTCCTCGATGCGCTCGCCCTCGTCCGGGACGAGGCTGCGA
The DNA here is from genome assembly GCA_023427125.1 of Pseudomonadota bacterium. Lineage (GTDB taxonomy): Bacteria > Myxococcota_A > Polyangia > Polyangiales > Sandaracinaceae > JAEZBP01. The sequence goes on from JAEZBP010001039.1 coordinate 8,070, forward strand.
CCGCTCGCGCCCTTGCCGCCGAGCCGCCAGCCGAGCTGGTAGATGGTGACGTCGTTCTCCGCGCGCAGCTCGGGTGTGCGCGTCAGGTAGTAGGCCGCGGTGAGCGAGCCGACGCCGCCGCCGAGGATGGCGATCTTTCGCTTCGTCACTCCGACCGCCACACGCGCTTGCCGGCCGGCACGGTGAAGTCCATGTCGATGTACATGCCGTACTCGACCGGGTAGACCGGCCCCGCGCCGGCGAGCCCGAGATCGCCCGCCACGTCGTGGCTCGCGTAGGTCGGCACCTCGATCTGAAACTGTCCCTTCAGTCGCCCTGCGCCGCGGATCTTCGTCAGCTTCATCGGCGCCGTGCAGATCTCCTGGTAGCAGGCCTCCGACGCGTCCTCGATGTCGGGGAATTGCTTGAGGTTCACGACCGGGAACGACTTGTTCGCGATGTCATGCAGGAGATCGATCCCGACGTCGAGCAAGAGCCCGGGCGACCAGTCGAGGATGAGCGACTTGATCACATCGAGGACGTCTTCGAAGACCTCGATCGTGTCCTCGACCGGATCATCGTGGCCGGAGGTCCGGCGCACCGTGTAGAGCGGCGTCCACTCGTTCTTCGTCGTCGGCGTCAGCTCGCTGAAGGTCTGCGTGCTGGCTTGCCAGAGGTCGAGCGGGCCGGGCCGGGTCGGGATGTAGAACTGGCCGAGCCCCTTCAAGAAGCCGAAGATCTCGCGGCCGGCGATGCAGCCCATCACGTCGCTGATGAGCACGTAGGGCATCCAGCTCACGATCTTGGCGTCGGTGTGGCCGTCCTCGTCGGTCACCCGCATCAAGAGCGGCATCGACGGCGCGCTCTCGAAGTCCTCGACGAAGCCGGAGGGCGCGTCAGGGCTGTTCGAGCGCAGCGACGGGGCGCGCAGGAAGAAGAAGAGCACCGAGTCCCCGACCGGCTCGAAGTGCACGACGCCGGGCGCCGCCTTGTTCAGGAACGAGTCCACCGACGCCTTCATGCGGGCCGGGTCGGCCTTCACCACGAACGTGTAGAGCGTCGCTCCCGTCGTGAGGCAAGGCGGATCGTAGACCTGGGTACCGTGTCCATAGCGGCTGATGATCGGCGGCATGACTCCCTCCTGCGCGAGAACCCTTCAGTCTTTCAGACGCACGATGTAGTCGGCGTCGCGCGCGGAGAGCACGTCGATGTCGATGACGTAGTCCGCACGAAAATAACGGCAGCAGCCCTCGATCGTGCCGATGGGGTAGACCTCGGCCAGACCCGGGTAGTCGCGATACCGGATGCGCACGCCATCGGCGGTGGCCTCCGACTCCACCTTGGAGCTCCCCTTCAGGACCGCGCCGTACATCGTCCCCGAGCGCGCCAGGGCCGCGCGCGCGCTCCCGCCGAAGGCGAGCATGACGCGGCCGACCGCGCTCTCCGCGAACCGCTCGAAGTCGGCACCTCCGGTCCGCCGGATCGCCTCCGAGATCGGAGCGCTCGGGTGGAGGGCGCGCGCGGCCGCGGCGACCAGGCGGAAGTAGTCAGCCACCGGATAGTCGAAGAAGGGCTGGTAGCGCCGGGGCCCGGGATGACCCTCGAGCACCTGCTCCACGCGGACGCCGGCCTGCCGCGCGATCTCGACGATACGCTGGAAGAACATGCCCTTCAGCGTGTCGGAGGACGTCGCGTGGCCGATGCGCTCGTCCACATCGAAGACGTGGGTCAGGCTCGAGGTCGGCGTCACGCGTAGAGAACGAGGGAGCTGCATCGCGACGACGCGAGGCTACCCGATCCGACGCGGCGACGCGTGGCAAATGGCGACGAGTGTGCATCGGCGCTCGGAGTGCCTGGCAGAGAGGCGTCGGCAGGGGCCCAGCGAGCTCAGTGTCCGGGGAACGCCGAGCGGAGCGGAACACCGCTCGCCCGATGCCGGGGATGGGAAGCGCCCACCCGAGGAAAGGACCGCGCAGCTCGGCCGCGGGGGGGGGGGGGGCGGCCCCCCCCCCCCCCGCCCCCCCCC